>JAPOQB010000524.1 GCA_026710965.1 Deltaproteobacteria bacterium
ACGACCCCGTCGGGGTCGGCGCAGTAGAACGAAGCGCTGCCGTCGCGGTGGCGTTTGAAGGGTTTGATGATGGTGACGTCTCTGGCGCGGAACTCGTTTTCGAGTTCCTGGACGCGGTCGATGGTGGAGACGATGAAGCCCAGGTGGTCGAGGGACGAGGTGGCGGCGGCGGGCGCTTGGCCGCCGGGAGTCTCGTGCAGGGCGAGATTGTCCGGGCCGGAGCTCAGGTAGGCGTTCTGGGGATCGGGTTGCCACACGACCTCCATGCCCAGGATGTCCTGGTAGAATGCTTTGGAGCGCTCGACGTCCTTGACGTTGAGGGCGATGTGGCGCATTCCCATGAGGCCGCTGAGCGCCTTGGGCATGGTTTGGTCCTTGTGGGGTTGATACGAGGCCGGCGGGTCGCCGGCCTCGCTTGTGACACTAGCTGCCGAGGGCGTCTTCGATGGCGCGGGCCGTGTTGAGCCGGGCCAGATGGGAGCGGAAGTCGGCGGACGCGTGGATGTCGTCCAGGGCGTCGGCGCCGTCAGCCACAACGGACGCTGCCGCGGCGATGACATCGGCGGTCAGCGCCTTGCCCCTGAGCTGGTCCTCCACCGCGGTGGCCCGGAACGGCGTAGCCGCCAGACCCGTAACTCCGATACCGGCGTCGGCACAGGTGTCGCCGTCCATGCGCAAGCATACCGCGATGCCGACGAGGGCGAAGCCCGAGGCCTTCTGCTTGACCTTCCGGTAGGTGGCGCGGGTGCCGGCGGCCGGCACGGGAACACTCACGCCCGCCAGGATCTCCGCGGGCTCGATGGCGGTGGTCAGGGGCCCCAGGAAGAAGTCCCCCGCGGCCACCGAGCGTGAGCCGCCCTTGCTCGCCAGCGTCACCTCGGCGCCCAGGGCGAGCAGCGCCGCGGGCCAGTCCGCGGCCGGGTCTCCGTGGACCACGCTGCCGCCGATGGTGCCGCGGTTGCGCACCTGCGGGTCGCCGATGCTGCCGGCGGTCAGGGCCAGCAGCGGGCAGTTGTCCGCCACCTCGCCGGAGGTCTCCACCTGGTGGTGCGTCACCAGGGCGCCGATGCGAAGCGCGCCGCCGTCCAACTGGATCTGACGCAAGGCGTCCAGCCGCTTGAGGTCGATGACCACCGAAGGCTGCGCAAGCCTCAGCTTCATCATCGGCAGCAGGCTGTGTCCACCGGCCATCACCTTGGCGTTTTCGCCGGCATCCGCCAGGCTGGCGGCCGCGGCCTCGAGGCTGTCCGGAACGATATAGTCGAAGGCTGCAGGTATCATGATCGGCTCTCGCTATCTGTTTGGCTCACGTGATCTGTTTGGCTCATGTGATGCGTTTGGCTCTCGCTATCCGCCGGGCTCTCGTGATCCGCTTACTTCGTACCGCCCTGGCACAGGCGCCAGATCTTCTCGGGCTTGAGCGGCATGTCGATATGCTTGACCCCGAACGGGGCCAGCGCGTCCACCACCGCGTTGACGATGGAGGGGGTGGAGCCGATGGTGCCGGCCTCGCCCACGCCCTTGACCCCCATGGGATTCACCGGCGACGGGGTTTCCGTGCGGGCGAACTCCAGCCGCGGCATGTCTTCCGCCCGGGCCACTGCGTAGTCCATGAGGCTGCCGGTGATGAGCTGGCCGTCCTCGTCGTAGACCACCTCTTCCAGGAGCGCTTGCCCCAAACCCTGGGCGATGCCGCCCTGCACCTGACCGTCCACGATCATCGGGTTGATGACCTTGCCGCAGTCGTCCACCGCCACGTACTTCTTGATCTCGATCTCGCCGCTCTGGGTGTCCACTTCCACCACGCAGATGTGGGTGCCGAAGGGGAACGTGAAGTTGGACGGCTCGAACACGGACGTGGCCTGGAGCCCAGGCTCCATTCCTGCCGGCAGCTTGGTCGCCACGTGGGCCTGCAACGCGACCTCCTGGATGGTGATGCCCTTGTCGGGCACGCCCTTGACCGAGAACTTGCCGTCCTCGAACTCCAGGTCCTCGGCGCTGCACTCCAGCACGTTGGCGGCGATGGCCTCGGCCTTCTCCCGGACCTGCTGGGTGGCCATGTACACCGCGGTGCCGCCAACGGAGATGCCGCGGCTCCCGAAGGTACCGATGCCATTGGGCACCACGGCCGTGTCCCCATGCAGCACGGCGATGTCCTCGATGGGAACGCCCAGATCGTCGGAAACGATCTGCGCGAAGGTTGTTTCCTCGCCCTGGCCGTGGGGCGAGACGCCCGTCAGCACGGTGGCCTTGCCGGTGAAGTCCATGCGCACGGTGCCGCTTTCCCAACCGCCCGCCGGCAGCGCCGCGGAAGGACCCATGGCGCAGATCTCGACGTAGGTGGAGAAGCCGATGCCCAGGTAGCGGCCTTCCTCCCGGAGCCGCTTCTGCTCCGCGCGCAGGTCGTCGTAGCCCACCATCTCCAGCGCCTTGTCCAGCGCCGCCTGGTAGTTACCGCTGTCATAGGCCAGCCCGGTGGCCACCGGCAGCGGAAAATCGGCTGGCTGGGCGAAGTTCTTGCGGCGCAACTCCACCGGGTCCATGTCGAGCTCGCGCGCGATCAGGTCCATGGTGCGTTCGATCACCAGGGTGGCTTCCGGCCTGCCGGCGCCGCGGTAGGCGTCGGTGGCGACCTTGTTGGTGAAGCCGCCGGTGGAGGTGAACTTCAGGGTCGGAATCTTGTAGGAACCGCTGATCATCAGGCCGGTGAGCGGCGGCATTCCCGGGGTAAGGAGCTGATGATAGGCGCCGGTATCCAGCAGGCTGTCGTAGGTGACGCCCAGGATGGTACCGTCCCTCTTCACCGCCGCTTCCACCGTGCCCACCTGTCCGCGTCCGTGGATCGTCGCCTGGATGTTCTCGCGCCGCCCTTCGATCCACTTCACCGTGGCCTTGAGCTTCATCGCGAGGTGGGCCAGCAGGGCCTCCTCGCGGTAGACGTTCAGCTTGCATCCGAAGCCGCCGCCCACCTCCGGGGCGATGATGCGGATGCGATGTTCCGGGAACCCCAGCACGAGCGCCAGCATGGCCCGGAGAAGATGGGGTATCTGGGTCGAGCTCCAGACGGTCAACTCATCCTCGCCCGGGAAATACCGGGCGACCACGCCGCGGGTCTCCACCGGGATCGGCGCGAGCCGCTGGTGGACGATCTTCTGCTTGATGATGACGTCCGCCTCGGCGCGGGCCTTGTCCATGTCCCCGGTGCCGCACTCGAAGGTGAAGGCCTGGTTGCTGTCCCACTGGGAATGGACCAGCGGCGAGCCCGGTTGCAGCGCCTTCTCGAGATCCGACACGGCCGGCAGCGGCTCGTAGTCCACCTCGATGAGGTCCAGGGCATCCCGCGCCGTGTAGGAGTCCTCGGCCACCACCGCGACCACCGGCTCTCCCACGTAGCGCACCTCGCCCTGGGCCAGCACCGGGTGCGGCGGCGTGCGCAACGTCGGATTGGCCGCGGCGCAGGGCACCGAGCCCACGCTGTCGCCGATGTCCGCGCCGGTGACGACGCTGACGACACCGGCAAGGGCGCTCGCGGCGTCCGTGTTGATGCCGTTGATGCGGGCGTGGGCGTGGGGGCTCCGCAGGATGGCCACCTGGAGCACGTCCGCCATCCGGAGATCGTCCACGTAGTGCGAGAGACCCTGCACCAGGCGCGGGTCTTCACGCCTCTTGACCCTGGTTCCTACAAGCTTGCTTACCGGCATGGCTTACGTCCCAGCTTTCATTTGTTCCGCGGCCTGCTGCACCGCGTCGACGATATGCTTGTACCCGGTACAGCGGCAGATGTTGCCTTCGAGGCCGTGGCGGATCTCCTCTTCGGACGGGCTCGGATTCTCCTGGAGGAGCTGCCGCGTGGCCATGATCATGCCGGGCGTGCAGAAGCCGCACTGGAGCCCGTGGCAGTCCCAGAAGGCTTGCTGAATCGGATGGAGCCCGTCCTCGGTGGCGAGCGATTCGATGGTCTGGACCTCGCAACCGTCGGCCTGTACCGCCAGCAGCGTGCAGGATTTGACCGCCGAGCCGTCCACCAACACGGTGCACGCACCGCACAGGCTGGTCTCGCAACCGATGTGGGTGCCGGTGAGACCGAGCACATCCCGCAGATAGTGCACCAGCAACAGTCGCGGCTCCACTTCGGCCGTCCGGCTGACGCCGTTGACTTGAACTTCAATCGTGGTTTTTTTGCTCATCTTTCCTCATCCTCGCTGGAGGCAAGAA
>JAPOQB010000537.1 GCA_026710965.1 Deltaproteobacteria bacterium
CCCGGCCGGCGACCTCCTCCAGTGTGCGCGCCGAAACGATTCCCGACCCCGGTGCGGTGTCCGGGGCCGCGCCGAGGAAATGCACCACCACGGGTTTGCCGGCGTGTCCGGCCCGCTCAAGGACCCGGGCCGCCACCTCCGGCTCCGGCGGCTTGGAGACCAACACGATGACGCGGGTCGCGGGGTCCTGGGCGAGCGCGTCCATCGCCTGCAGGGCCGAGCGGCCGCCGACGGCGCGGGAGAGGTCCCGCCCGCCCGTGCCGATGACCTGGGATACGCCGGCGCCGTGTCGATGGATGAGCGTGGTCACTTCCTGGAGGCCGGTGCCGGAGGCGCCGACGCAGCCGATGTCGCCGCGCCGCACCACGTTGGCGAAACCCAAGGGAACGCCGTTGATGATGGCCGTGCCGCAGTCCGGACCCATCACCAGCAGGCCGTTGGCGCCGGCGTACCGCTTGAGCGCGACCTCGTCGGCTTCGGACACTCCGGCGCTGAACAGCATGACATGGAGCCCCAGCCGCAGGGCCTTCAACGCCTCGGCCGCCGCGTATTCCCCCGGCACCGAGATCAGCGCCAGGTTGGGGTTGGCGTTCCGCAGGCTCATGGCCACGCTGCACGGCAGGACGTCGGCCGCGTTTCCGCCGGACCGGGCCGCGGGCGGGTCCCGGTGGAGTTCTTCCTCGAGCGCGGCGAAGGCCTGTTCCAGGATCCGGGTGTCCCGGCCGTGGATGATTACGAGCACGTCGGACGCGCCGGCACCGGCATCCCCGGTCAGCAACCCGGTGTCCCGCAACAGTTCCAGGTTCCCGTCGGTGGCCATCACCACCGCCGAAGCCTCCACGCCGGACGTGTCCGCCAGCCCGGCCGACATCTGCATGAGCGACAGGGAATCGCGGTAACAATTGCGGATGACTTTGGTCAGTGTGGTCATGGAGTCCATTCGGTTGGATTTTCGTCGAATATCACCGAAACTCGCCCTTAAATCCAGGCCGCTGGGAGCAACCATGAGTGAATCATTCGATCTCTCGATCCGGAGGGCGCGGCTGCGGCGCAGGCCGGACGCGTTGTACGACATCGCCGTCCGCGGCGGACGGATCGAGGCCATCGAGGAGTCGGCGGAGTCGGCGGCCGTGGTGGTCGTGGATGCCGCCGGAGGCCTCGTGACCGAGCCCTTCGTCAATCCCCACCTGCACCTCGACAAGGTCTATACGCTGCAGCGCCTGGGCGAGGAGTCATCCCTGCGCGCCTACCATGGCGAGGGTATGGGCAGTGCCATGAAGGCCATCGAGGCGGCGTCACGGGTCAAGGAGGCCTACAGCCAGGACTGGATCGTGGAGAATGCCAGGCGGGCGCTTCACGCCGCCGCGGTCCACGGCAACACCCACATCCGGGCATTCGCCGACGTGGACACCAAGGCGCGTCTCGAGGGCGTCAAGGCGTTGCTCCAGGTCAAGGAAGAGTTCCGCGGCGTCGTCGAGTTGCAGGTGGTGGCGTTTCCCCAGGACGGGGTCGTGCGCGAACCCGGAGCGGCCGACCTGGTACGGGAGGCGGTGGCCCTGGGCGCGGACGTGGTGGGTGGCATTCCGTGGATCGAATATACAGACGCGGACGCCCGGGAGCACGTACGGCAGATGTTCGAGATCGCCGTGGCCAACGACCGGCCGGTTTCCATGCTGGTGGATGACGCCGGCGACCCGGGTCTCCGCACCCTGGAGATGATGGCAGTCAGCGCCATCGAGACCGGCTGGCAGGGACGGGTCCTGGCCCATCACGCCCGCGCCATGGCGCTCTATCCCGAGCCCTATTTCCAGAAGCTGGCGGCGCTCCTGCGCCAGGCCGACACGCCCGTGGTCACCGACCCCCACACCGGACCGCTCCACGCCCGGGTGCGCGAGCTCCTGGCCGCCGGCGTCAGCGTCTGCCTGGGGCAGGACGACATCTCCGACGCCTACTACCCTTTCGGCCGCAACAACATGCTGGAGGTGGCGTTCCTGGCC
>JAPOQB010000476.1 GCA_026710965.1 Deltaproteobacteria bacterium
CTGCCTCAAGGCCGCCTACCTGAGCACACGCCACGTGGCGCCGGTGATGAAGCGCCAGGGCGGCGGCAAGATCGTCAACATCGCCTCCATCGCCGGCCACCGGGGCAGCGCCGGCGGCTCCGCCTACAGCGCCGCCAAGGGCGGCGTCGTCATGCTCACGCGGCAGATGGCCGTGGAGCTCGGCCGTGACAACATCAACGTCAACTCCGTGAGCCCGGGCTTCACCCCCAACCGCCTCACCACCATCTACGAGTACGAGGCCCACACCAAAGGCGAGGGACCGGGACCGGAGCCCTCCATCACCGCCGGCGAGTTCACCCCGCCGGCCCTGGGCCGCAAGGGCGAGGTCGAAGACTTCGTAGGCCCGGTGCTGTTCCTGGCCTCCCGCTGGGCGGACTACATCACGGGTGCGGATCTGCCGGTGGAGGGAGGGCGGATGGCGGCGCGGTAGCGGGCGTCGCTTGCCGCCACAGGCGGCGAACTGTTAAATTGACGGTTCGTACCCACCCCTCCAAATCCACCTGGTCATCGCCACCCTAGCTCAGATGGTAGAGCAACTGATTCGTAATCAGTAGGTCGCCGGTTCGAGTCCGGCGGGTGGCTCCAGTCTTTCAGGGAAACTCGAAACAATGGATAGACTGACCGGCTACCGGGTCCTGACCTTCGACTGCTACGGCACTCTGATCGACTGGGAGACCGGGATTTGGGATGCGTTGCAGCCGCTTATCATACGGAGCGGACGCTCGGATGTGACCCGGGACGCCGCCCTCCTTGGCTTCGCGAAGCACGAGCACCGACACCAGTCCTCAACACCCGGCCTGCGCTACCCCGAGCTGCTCGCGCGCGTGCACCGAAGCATGGCGGAGAGTTTCGGCATGGCCACCAGCGAGGCCCTCGACGAAGCGTTCGGCGAAGCCGTGCCCCTGTGGCCGGCATTTCCCGACACCGCCGACGCCCTCCGCATCCTCAAGCGTCACTACAAGCTCGTGATCCTTTCGAACGTGCATCGCGACGGCTTCGCGGCTTCCAACCGGAAACTCGGCGTGGATTTCGATGCGATCTACACCGCGGAGGACGTCGGGTCCTACAAGCCGTCCGATGCAAACTTCGAGTACCTTCTCGCGCGTCTCGAGTCCGATCTCGGGATGAACGGCGCCGACGTTCTGCACACCGCGCAAAGCCTGCACCACGACCATGCGCCGGCGAAACGTTTCGGCCTCGCCAACGCCTGGATCGACCGCCAACGACTCTCGGAGGGCGGAAGCTGGGGGGCGACGGAGAAGGTGGAGACCATCCCGGAGACGGACTTCAAGTTCTTCTCCATGGACGAGATGGCCAAGGCGGTGCAGGCCGAGGTGGCGTGGCCCGTGGCTCAACCGGTGATCCCGTCAAGCTCCGGGTAGTAGCGGGCGGTGATCGAAGGACCCGTCAGTAGTACTTCGTCTCCAGATCCACATCCCCCCAACTCTCCGCCTCCATCATCATCGCCCATCGGGCGTAGAACCGCCGCAGGCGTTTGCCGCCGCCGAAGGCGCCGGACTTTTCCTCGTGGCCGAGGTGGGCCTGGAGGTTCTGGGGGTAGCGGCGGGCGATGACGCCGCGGGCGGTGCCGGTGCACTGCTCCCAGTTGTTCATGTCGTCCTGCTCGAGGTTGCCGCTGGGGCCGAAGGTCTGGGTGAGGTGGCGGCGCATGGCGTTCTTGATCTCCGGGGGCGCCTCCTTGTCGACGACGCAATAGGACCAGATCTCGGTCTTCTCGGGGCCCCGGGGGTGCCAGACGCGGATCATGTGGCGGATGAAGTTCGGGGAGACGTTGGGGAAGACGGTGGTGACGAGCCCGGCCTGTTGGGCGAGGTCGGGGCCGATGCGCTGCACGGCCTCGTCGAAGTGATCGAGCAGGTAGTCGCGGATGATGCCGCCGGCGACCCTGGTGAAGCCGATGTCGTCGGAATAGGGGCGGGGCTCCTCGTTGGTCCGGGGATAGGACAGGTCGTCCACCGGCACCTCGCGCACCGACACGTGGGTGATGGTGTGGTGGCCGTCGTCGCCGAAGAAGTTGTCCGCGGCGTACTTCCAGTTGGCGTTCATCACCCACTTGTGGACGCCGCCGATGATCTCGGTGCCGCCGGCGCGGCGGTCGAACATGACGCCGAGCTCCTGCTCCTGGCCGCCGAGGTAGTTCAGCAGCGGCGGCGCCTTGGGGTCGAAGGTGGCGAAGATGAGGCCCTTGTGGATGTCGAGTTGGGCCACTTCCACGAGGCCCCACTGAGTCATGTCGAGCTCGCCGCTGTAGATCTCCTTCATGCCGGGGACGCCGATGAGCTTGCCGTCGTTGCTGTAGCACCAGCCGTGGTAGGTGCACATGAAGGAAGTGGCGTTGCCCTGGTCGGCGCGGCACACGCGGTTGCCCCGGTGGCGGCACATGTTCAGGAAGGCGCGGACTTTCCCGTCGGCGCCCCGGCACAAGAGCACCGGGTCTTCGCCCATGTAGGTGGCGAGGAAGTCGTTGGGATTGGGGATCTGGCTCTCGTGTCCCAGGAACAGCCAGCAGCGGGCGAAGATCCGTTCCAGCTCCTGCTGGTAGATATCCTTGGAGACGAAAATCCGGCGGTCCAGCAGCCCTTGCCGGGTGTCCACGAGGTCGTTCAGTTGGTTCATGGCGTCACCTGCCTCTCTTGGGGTATGGCGTCCTTCGACTTCGCTTCGCTACGCTCAGGACGAACGGAAATGACAAGCTCCCTTGACCATGCCATTCACCGTTCGTCCTGAGCGTAGCGAAGCGAAGTCGAAGGACGCCATCCCCCACTGGGCGCCTAGAAGAAGATGCTCAGGTTGGGCGACTGGAGTACCGCCTGGTCCAGCACGATGGTGCGGCGGGCGATCTTCCACTCTTCGCCGACCTTTCGCAGTACGTCGTCCCGCTCGCCCACGAAGACATCCTGGCTGTGTTCGAGTTGCGTCCGGTACACCATGAAGTAGGAGCGAACCCGCAACTCGGACTCGTTGGCGCCGGATTCCACGTGCACGTTGGTGACCAGGTGGCGCGTGCGGGACGGCGGCACTTCCGACCACGCCATGCCGGTGGCCAGACGGGCCACGCGGGTGCGCAGGGTCTCCTTGGTCTCCTCGAAGAGCGCCAGCTCGCCGGGCTTGGTCACGCTGTCCGCGAGATCACTGCTTTCCCACGGATTCGTCCGTTCCGGCATCCAGTAGACGATGTCGTCGGTGAAGAGATCCAGCCATGTCTCGAAAGCGCGGTCGTCCAGGAGCCGCGCCTCGCGGACGAGGAAATCGTGGACCTCATGCCAAAGATCGTGGTCGTTCACGTTGCTTCCGCCTTCCCTGTTGTCCCGTGCGCGGGAGCTTGCGGGGCCGTTACCAGTACCGGGTCACCAGGTCGACGTCGGACCAGTTCTCGGAATTCATCATCATCTCCCAGCGGGAGTAGAATGCCCGCAACCGCCTGCCGCCGCCGATGGGAGGGCAGCGGTCCTCGTGTCCGAGATGGGCCTGGATGTTCTGCGGGTAGCGCCGGGCCACCACGCCGCGGGCGGTGTCGGTGCATTGGATCCAGTTGTTCATGTCGTCCTGCTCCAGGTTTCCGGCCGGGCCGAAGGTCTGGGTGAGGTGCAGCCGCATGGCGGTCTTCACCTCCTCGGGCGCGTCCTTGTCCACCACGCAATACGACCAGATCTCGGTCTTGTCCGGACCCTTGGGGTGCCACAACCGGACCATGTGGCGGCTGAAGTTCGGCGACAGGTTGGGGAATACCGTGGTTACCAGCCCGGGGCGTTCGGCCGAGTCGGGGCCGATGCGCTCGATCAACTCGTCGAAATGCTCCTCGTGGTAGTCCCGTATGATGCCTTCGGCGACCCGGGAGAGCCCCCGGTCGGTGTCGGGGCGCGCATCGTCGTTGGTTTGCGGGTAGTACCGGACATCCACGGGCACCCGGCGCACGGACGCGTGAGTCACCGTGTGGTGTCCGTCGTCGCCGAAGAAGTTGTCCGCGGCGTACTTCCAGTTGGCGTTCATGACCCATTTGTGCACGCCGCCGATGACCTCGGTGCCGCCGGCGCGCCGGTCGAACATGAAGCTCAGCTCCTGATCCTGGCCGCCGAGATACTCCAGCAGCGGCGGCGCCTTCGGGTCGAAGGTGGCAAAGACGAGCCCCTTGTAGCTGTCGAGCTGGGCCACTTCCACGAGCCCCCACTGGCTCATGTCCAGCTCGTTGCTGTAGATCTCCTTCATGCCAGGCACGCCGATGAGCTTGCCGTCGTTGCCGTAGCACCAGCCGTGGTAGGTGCACATGAGCGAGCTGGCGTTGCCCTGGTCCGCCCGGCATACCCGGTTGCCCCGATGCCGGCACATATTGAGAAACGCCCGCACCGTCCCGTCCCCGCCCCGCCAGAGAAGCACCGGGTCCTCTCCCATGTAGGTGGCAAG
>JAPOQB010000395.1 GCA_026710965.1 Deltaproteobacteria bacterium
CCCTGGGTTAGTCTGGAAATTGATGATCGACGCACGCCCGCAAGCAGGACACAAGCCGCAGTGGCTCAAGGTGCGGCTACCATCCGGGGCCGCCTACAACCGGCTCAAGGACAACTTCCGCGGGTTGAAGCTCCACACGGTGTGCGAAGAGGCCCGTTGTCCCAATCTGGCCGAGTGCTGGCAGTCCGGCACCGCCACCATCATGATCCTGGGGGACGTGTGCACCCGCGGCTGCCGCTTCTGCGCCGTCAAGACCGCCAAGGCCGGTGTGCCCGTCGACCCGGACGAACCCGGGCGGGTGGCGGAGGCCCTCGCCCGGATGAACCTCCGCTACGTGGTCATCACGTCTGTGGACCGGGACGACCTCGACGACGGTGGCGCCGGGATCTTCGCCGACACTATCCGTGAGACCCGGCGACGCTGCCCGGACCTGATCATCGAGGTGCTGATCCCGGACTTTCGCGGTGACGTTGCCGCACTCCGCAAGGTCGTCGACGCGGCCCCACAGGTCATCGGCCAGAACATCGAGACGGTCCAGCGCCTCACCCGCTACGCGCGGGACGCGCGCTGCGGCTACGAGCAGACCCTGGACGTGCTGGCCAACATCAAGACCCTGGACCCCCGCATCTACACCAAGAGCGCGATTCTATTGGGTCTCGGAGAAACCGCCGACGAGGTTCTGGCGACCATGCGGGATCTGCGCGACCGCAACGTGGACATCCTCACGCTGGGCCAGTACCTCCAACCCACCAGGAAACACCTCCCCGTGACCGAGTTCCTGCATCCCAACCGTTTTGGCGAATACGAAGAACAAGGCATGAAGCTCGGCTTCCGCTACGTCGCCGCCGGACCCATGGTGCGGAGCTCCTATAAAGCGGCGGAGTTTTTCGTGGAAGAGATGCTCCGGCGCTAGAGGGTCCTGCCCCGGGACCGCGGTTCACACCACCCTCCAGAAATAGTCACATATCCGCACAACGGTAAACGTTACCCGCAAATGTTACCGGGCCGCATGACCGGTAACGCTTGCCGGGATCGATTCTTCTATCCTTGGAGTGGAGATGGACGCTAGGTTTCGCCCTGTTGCCGTCGCCCGTCTCCACAATAGGCGAGCCAGGAACCTGTTTCAAAATGTGTAAATTGTCGCCTAATTGTCGTCTTTATGTCGTTCTAGAGACGTTGCGCGTGCAATTTCAGGCGCTGTAGTCTTGGACCATGGTTACGATGAATTGCGAACTCTTACGCCGACGGCGGGTTGAGCTCGGTCTGACTCAAGCAGAGCTCGCCGGCAAAACAGGTTGTGATGTTCGCACCATCCAGCGGGCCGAGACGGGGAAGCCGGTTTCTCTTCGGACCGCGAGAGACATAGCTCAGGCCATCGGCGTCGACCTGCCCACCCTGACGTCGTCGGGGCGGCGTTTCGAGGACAGGGTCATGGCGGCCTTCCAGGCGGCTGACGACGCGATCCAAAAGGCGCTGGCCAGCGAAGGCGCCTGGGGCGTGAAGGAGGCGACCGCCGTATTGTCCCTTCTGGTCACGAGGTACGGCACCGCCATCGCTCGCGAATCCGACAGTGTGGAAGCAGGGCTCATGGTCGTGCAGGTCGCCCTGGATCAGGCCAAGGCAGCGATGTCGGGCGTCGTCCAATCGAAAGAAAGCACCGGCTTCTATCGTAGCGGGCCGTGGGAAAATGACCGTATTTAAGAACCTGTGGGCGAAAAGGGGAGGGGGCATCTTGAAGAAAACAGTCGGTCGTCGAAGGCTAAGAGCCCGCTGCCGAACTCCACTGGGCCTCGCCGGCCTCATGGCGCTGTCGTTCATGGGTGTCGGTTGCGCGCCGACCGGTGTGGAGAATGCGCCGGGAACCCCGACGACATACCAGGACGTGAATACTCCGGGGTTGGTCCGCGGGACGGGCATCGAGTCGCAGGACATTGCGAGCATGGTGGACAGAATGGTTCGGCACATGCTGGAGAATCCGGTCCTGGCCAGGGCGAGCACCCCTCCGCGGGTGATCGTGGATGCCGCGTATTTCGAGAACCAGAGTTCGCAACGAATGAACAAGAACGTGCTTGTCGATCGAATGGCCACACAGCTTCAGACCGCCGCCAACGGACGCATTCTCTTTATCGATCGGGAGAATGCGGACATGGTCGCCAAGGAACGAACGCTCAAGCGGCAAGGGGTGACCGACGTGGGGACGACAGGGCTCGTGAAGGCCGTTGCCGGAGCGGACTATCGTCTGAGTGGCCGCATCACCTCCCTGGATGCGCGCACGTCCGCCGGGGCCATGGAACGGTATATGCAGATCGTGTTTCGAATGACCGATCTCGAGAACGGGATCGTCGTGTGGACGAATCGCTACAGTTTCAAAAAGGCGGGGCAGGACGACGTTATTTACAGGTGACGCGATGCGCTCAACAAGGGCAAGGAAACTCGAGAGGGGATCGTCATGATGGTGTTTCGGTTGGTGTCGATTGGTTTCGCGGCTGTGCTGACGGTGGTCGGGTGCGGACCTACGAGGTCCGTCGATCCCGAGGCGGAAAAGACGTACTTGGCTGACAAACCCGTGCCCGCCCACGCGCTGTTTCGGAAGATCGTCAGCGAGGGTGAGCGTAACCATGTCCTCAACCGGATGCGCGCGGGGCTGGCGGCCATGGAGCTCGGGCACGACGAGGTCGCGGCAGAGACCTTCGATGAAGCCCTGCTGACGATTGAAACCGTTTACGCTGGCAACGAGCAGGCCAAAAAGGCGCGGGGCGCCTTTACCGCGGAGGACAGGAAGGTGTTTCGCGGTGAACCCTACGAACGCGCCATGGCCTTCTACTACAGGGGTCTCCTCTACCTTCTGGACGGCGACTACGAGAACGCCCGCGCCAGTTTCAGGTCCGGCAGCCTTCAGGACACGTTGGCGGAAAAGGAAGAGTTTCGACAGGACTTTGCACTGCTGGAATTCCTGGAAGGCTGGTCGTCCCAATGCAACGGCGACCAGGACTTGGCGGAGGAAGCATACGCCCTGGCGAAAAGCCACAACGACGCCTTCGTCGTTCCGGGTAACAAGGACAATCTGCTGTTGCTGGCCGACGTGGGGTACGCACCCGTCAAGTACGCGGAAGGACAGCACAAGGAGCTTCTCAAGGTCAAAGGCAACTCACGCAAGGGCATGAAGTCAGTCAAGGCTCGGGTCAGCGGCAAAGCCGAGTCTCTGCCGTATGTGGAGAGCATCCTCTGGCAGGCAAAGAGCCGCGGCGGCCGCGAAGTGGACAGCGTCCTTGCCGGCAAGGCGAACTTCAAGGAAACGACAAAAGGCGCAGCGCAGGCCGCGGCGATGGTGTCCTCCGCTTCCATGACCGTATCGCAGATGCAGGCGGTCCAGGGTAATCTCGACGCCGCCAGAACCGCAGCCGGATTCGGGGCAGCGGCGGGTCTGGTCTCGATCTTCTCTCAGATGGCTTCGGATGCCGCCAAGCCGGCGGCTGATATCAGGCATTGGGACAACCTGCCGGAGGATGTGCTCTACGGTACCGCGCGGGTCGACGGCTCGGATACGCCGGAGATCACGTTCGACGGTATTTCGAGCGCAGTGAGACAGGGCGGCGGCGCGCGATGCAAAGTCGCATGGACTCGTTTCCCGGCGACGTCACTGGGCGAGGGATGACCATGAACTGCGGCAAGGGGCCCGTCGGCCTGGTGGCCGTCTTGGCCGTTCTATCCGTTTCAAGCTGTCAGGCGACCAAGGTTGAACCCCGGCCGCAATGCGACTTTCGTGCGCTCCAGGACGTGAGCCCCCAAGCGGGGCCGGTACTGGTTCCAATGGTCCCGGGATCGGTCACGGTCATGCCGCTGAATACCGTCAACATCACGGATTCGGCCATCACCAACAAGGTCATGGTCCAGTCCACCAACGCCCGGCGGGCCGCGGGTGGCGACATCGAGGTCTTCGCGCGATTGGTGAACTGCACGGATTTTCCCTTGCAGGTGGAAGGCCGCACACATTTCCTGGATCAAGGGCAAACGGATGCCGAGCCGGTGACGGCATGGAACCGGATTCACCTTCCGGCGCGCGGTCTGGCCAGCTATTCGACGCGGTCGACCTCGGGCGCACGGGTTCAGAGTTATCTCGTCGAGCTTCGGGAAGGGCGGTAATGAGCTGTACTCTTGTGTGGCAGGTCGTCCTATTGGCGAGCGGCGCCGTTTGTTTCTCCGCCATGGGAGCGACGGCCGAGCAGCCCGCAAGTCTCTATCGCACCGGGACACCCGTGGTCCTGACCCCCGAGGCGAAGAGGGCCGCCGTTCCCGCGGAGGTCCCGTCCGTCTCGGTACGCGAAGCCTTTCGTCGATTCTACCAACAGGCAGGGTCCCCACGTCTGGCGGTGTTCTGGAACCGGAGGCTGGACGATCGGCTGCGGGAGATGGAGGCCGAGAGCAGGGTCGTGTTCGCACGGACGACCGCCGGTCGCAAGGATGACGGCGGTACGCTGTCGGCAAGTACCTCGGAAGAGAAACTGTCCGTGAGCCTTGAAGCCCGAAGAGACTCGGCGCCAACGTCGCCTCTTTCGGAGGCATCCGGTTTGCGATTCCAGTCCGGCTTCTTGCGTCCGTTTCTCGAACAGGGCGCCAGGATGATCGATCGCAACATGATTCTGCGATTGACCGGCACGAGCAGGGCGCTCGCCGACTCGTCCCGGCCGGTTCGGGACCGGCAGCTCATCGAGGTGCTTGCCCTCAAGGACCATGCCGATTTCCTGATTCAGATCATGCCGGCTCCGTCCGACGAGTCCGGTTCGGGTGCGGTCTTCCATGTGTCCATCATCGAGATCAAGTCAGGGCGGATCCTGGGCAGTTTCGTGCAAGACGCGACCCTCGCCGTGGAAAGGACATCCAGGACGTGGAAAGCCGTTCGAGGCGGCTTTGTCGAAGTCGAAGAAACCGAGACACCGAGGGTCGATCTTGATCGGATGGGACGGATGCTGGCTTCGCGAGCCATGGCGGTTCTGTCGCGGACCTAGGCTGAGAGGACGGAAGGGATGTCAGGACGTTTAGGAGCAGTTGCACTAACCGTCGTCTTTCTCAGCGCGTGCCACGCGACAAGTGGAGCACCGGGACCCCAGGAATTGTTGGGTTCTGTGGCCGGTGCCGTGGGTGGCGCGCTGGCGGCGGGCAAGAACGTCGGCAAGGGTTCGGGCCGGGCTGTTGCTGCCGGCGCCGGCGCGCTGGTCGGCTACGGAATCGGGGCGGACATCGGAAGAAGCCTCGATCGGGCCAACCGTCTCTACCAAGGCCAGGCCGAGAAGCCCGTCGGACACAGCCAGCAAACGCCGGTTCCGGGGTTTGCCCATCCGGCGGGCCAAGGCAACTCGGTGTTCGGCGGTGAGGCAACGTCAGGTCCATCAATTCGCGACGGCGGAAAGTGCCGGCCTCTGGAAGGAGGATTACGGCCGTCGGTGGTGTGTCGAAATCAGGCTGGACAGTGGTTCGTTCTGCAATAGTTGGCTGCCAGACCGATATCCGGAGGAACTCGATGATGGAGAGCAGAATCGCTACGGTTTGTGGCAAGGTGTCTTGTCTCCGCCCCGTCTGGTGGGCTTCATGTGCGTTCGCGTTGATGATTGGCCTCGTCTCCAGCCCCTCAGTCGCACGGGCGGAGTCCGACGATAGGTTCTGGAGTGATTACCTGCTTGACGCGGGCACGTGTGAGGCCGCGCTCAACGACGCAGTGTCGGAAGGCACACGGTGTCTGTTGGGAACCGGTTTGAAGCTCGTGTTGGAGGAGAGTCTGCGCTTCGCGGAGGCGTCCGGAAAAAGGACGTTCGGGCCGCACTTTCAGGTCGTCGGCAACCTGTCCTACTCCCCCGTTTCGAGCAAGTTCGGGATCGATGGTGATATCGAGATGGTGCTTCCGTTCGCCGGTGCGGGATCGTCCGGCGGCAGGCCCGGCGCTTCCTCGTTCTTCATCCAGCAGGGAGTTACCCGCTCGTGGGACGGATCCGGTTCCGGACTGTTCCGCAACGATCTCCGGCACGGTGTGGTGCGTCGTTTCCGGGTCTCGGACGCGCCGGACGCTGATATCGTCGGGATTTCGGCGTTCCACCTGTTGAACGCCGAGCGCGGACACAGGGTGCTGGCGCCAGGGCTCGACTATGCCGGACGGTGGGGGCTCGGTTCGTTCCGCTACTTTGTTCCCACCACAGACTGGCGCCAGGGCAGTTCAGGATACCAGGAGCGTGCCCTTGAAGGGCTGGAACTCGGGATGCGCTTCGACCTGACCACGACTCTTCGCCTCAACACGGTCGGTTATCGCTGGCGGGCCGAAGACGGTTCCAATCGGTGGGACACGGGCGCCCGCGTGGACCTCGACTGGCGCCCGCACCCTTGGCTCAATTTCAGCACGGGCTACGACGGCATCGGTGGGGGCAAGCGTTCCACCAGCTTTCAGGTGGCGTTTCGTTTGCCGTTCGGCGGTCCGCCAAAGCCGCCAGCCTGGGAAGGTTTGGGCGTGGCCGCGGGTCATTCACCGCCAACGGCTGAGGCGTTGTGGCGGCCGACCGAAGACATTGGCCCGATCAGAGTCGCCAAGCGGCAAAGCGCATCCGCGCTCGTGGGGAAGGCGCGGGTCCGGTTCTTGCAGGACGCCGTCGGCAGCGGTGAAGCGGTTCGGTTGGAAGTGTTGTTGCCGGCTGTTGCCCCGGAAGACATTCGCGTGGTGGTCCAGCTCGTTCCGGGAGACGGGAAGAATCCCGTGGTGCCAGGAGAGGATTTCGTTGACGAGCCTGTCGAGACCACGATTCGGAAGGGTACAGCGAGCAGCACCGTCTCGATCACGCTTCTCCGTAACGACAACATGGAGCAGCCGCGGAGCTTGAGCGCCACCGTATCCATGGCCTCGTGAGGGCGAAACACCGCCGCACCCAATCGAAAGGTTTGCCACGATGCATAGGATTGCTTTCTCGCGGACAACATTGGTCCTTGTAGTTGCCGGCATCATGTCAGTCGGGCTGGCGTCTTGTGGCGGGGGCGGTGGTAACGGCGGTGGAGGTCGCAATGGGACGGTCGTGTTGCCGCCTGGCAACCGCGCGCCGGTGGTCGCGCGAACGATTGTGCCGGCAACGAGTACGATAGTGCTCACTCTGGAGGTCGGGAATCCGACCAGAGCGAGATGGCTAACACCACAGGGCCTCGACTACTACTTCTCCGACCCGGACGGAGATACCCTCAGCTACAGCGTTCGATCAAGCGACCCCGGTGTTGTGGAACCGGAGGTTGCGTTTCTCTTGGACGATGAAAAGCGAGTGGCTCTTGGCGGATTGCGCGGCGGCACCGCGACCATAACGGTCACCGCAAGGGATCCCGACGGCCGTTCCGTGTCGCAGAGTTTTGGTGTGAGGGTGGATGATCGCGGCTCGGGGACGGGGACACCTCCCACGAATCCACCACCTCCCACGAATCGCCCACCACAAGTGGCGACCCGGTTTCAGGATCTGACGCATACGGTATCCTCGCTGGAAGATCAGCGCAGGACATGGCCTTTCAACCTGGCCTCATACTTCTCGGACCCCGACGGCGACAGGCTGACATACAGCGCGAAGACTTCCAATGTCTTCTTTGCCGCGGTTTCGGTAACGGGCAACCAACTGAACGTGAGGTCGGGGGTCGACGGGGTCGCAACCATTACCGTAACCGCAACGGATCCCGGTGGCCTTGCGGCGACGCAAAGCTTCAGGTTGACGACAACGTTCCGGCCACCTGATCCTGCCGTCCGCTACTATGGCGCGCTTGCGTTTAGCTTCAAGAGCAACCAATGCTCAGGAGGATATGCCGCCGGCATAGTTTCCGGTTACACCAACCGCGCTCAAGCTGAGTTGGCGGCCCTCGATGAATGTAACGCGCGGGGTGGACGAGACTGCAGTAGCTATGTCAGAGAGTTTGGTAGTGCTTACACTGCTGGCAATGAATGTGCCGCGCTCGCGTATGGCGACAGTAGCGGAGGGTGCCGACTGCGGCACGGGCGTGGAAGTACAATACTCGCAGCTGAGTCGGATGCGCTCGCTCGTTGTAGGACGGGGGGGTATACGTGCTCGCTGACGAGAGCTGAGGGTGGAGGCCGATTTGCTATGTGCACGCAATAGCCCCTGCGCACACCGGCAATTGGAACCGCATGTGGACGCAGGTTCTCCACCTGCGTGCGCGACTACCCGCTCGGCTGGCGGCTCACGCCGCCCCCGGCCCTGCCCTCGCGTCGCGCTTACGCGGACGGGGACTGCTTCTTCGAGTCGCAACGATGCCATTAATCAGGCACTGCCCAACTGCCGCAATCGCAGTCCACATAGCTGTAACAGCTCGAACGGCTTATCGTGGAGAAACGGTTGTGGTGCCTTCGCCGAAGGAACGGGTTGCGCTTGGGGAGTCGCCGGCAGATCCACCAAATGGGTCAGCGGCTGAACAGGCCACACTCGCGGAATGTGGGATATTTTCGATTGCCACAAATGGGACATTTACAGTTGTCCTCTACTGACGGTGCCGCAAGGACATCGGCTCTCCTCGAAGGGGCATCAACGAGGTCTGTCAGGATGTCTTCTGTCGTGGGACTCTCGTTTGGGCGTCACGATTCTGACGTTGCGCGTTCAGCCCGGAAACACTATCATCTCTCTTATGCCCATCATTGACAGCAAACTCTTGCGTCGGCTTCGAATGAGGCTTGGCTGGACTCAAGAGGACCTCGCCACCAGGGTCGGATGCGATTCTCGGACCATTCAGCGCGCGGAACAGGGACAGGGAATCCGTCTTCGGACGGCCAAGGAGATCAGTCAAGCCCTCGACGTGGACTTGCCGACGATCATGCCGCCCGAGAGCCGCGACGATGACCAAGCCGCGGTGACATCCAACGTCGCGGGCACAAGGAATCGCGAACGCAAGTACGTATACATCGGCAATACCGCCGACATAGGGCCATTCGAAGAGATCGCGGGAAAAGTCGAAGACGCTCCAAACTGGGAAGCCACCCGTCCTGGACTAAACGTTGAAGCCTACCTGTCTTCGGCAAAGGCTGCCCGTGCTCATGCTCTCGAATTCGTCTATGCGTTCGGCAAGAAACGACACATTCTGACAGGGCAGGACATTGTGATGTACGACGAACCGCTGTCGTCGAAGCGGGCGACAGAGGCGCACAAGTACCGAAAAAAATGAGGTCGACCTCTTACGCCGGCGCCAGCTCCGGCTCCATGGGATAGGTGGAGAGGATCTCGGCGCCGTCGGCGGTGACCCGGAGCAGGTGCTCGAGCTTCACCGGGTGGTGGTTGATCTCCAGGGCGACGATCATGTTCTCTTCCAGGGCGAGCTCGTACTCCGGCGGGTCGTAGCCCCGGAGCCAGGGCGCCTCGTAGATGCACATGCCGACGCCGTGGAAGCCGTCGAGGCCCGGGAGGCGGGAGGTGGAGTCCTTGCCGAAACGTTGGAACAGCGCGGTGCACGGGCCGGGGCGGACGTAACTCATGGCCTCCTGCAGCGTGGCATACGCCTCGGCGTAGCGGTCCTTGTCGGCCTGGGAGGGAGTGCCGTGGCAGAACGTCCGGGCGAAGTCGCTGTAGTAGCCGCCGGGACCGGACACGGTGGCGTCGCAGATGAGCAGATCGCCCTCGGTCATCACCAGGTCCATGCCCATGGGCTCGCGATGCGGCCGGATGGCTATCTGTGAGGAATCGAAGATCGAGATGAACTCGCTGCCCGCCTCGAAGCCCTGCTCCAGCAGGTATTCCAACATCATCCGGCTCAACCGCTCCTCCACCACCGGCGGCTTGCGGATGGCCTCGCGCACGAGGTCGTAGCCGCCTTCCTTGGCGCGGCTGGTCCAACGGATGAGCTCCACCTCGTCCCGTGTCTTGACCACACGGGACTCACCCAGCGCCGGAAGCCCGTCCATCACCGCGAACCCCTTGTCGCGCAGGAGGTCCACGGCAGTGAGGCACAGCGCGTCGATGCCGACGCGCTCCCCGCTCAGGCCCATGTCCGCAAGCCCGTCTGCCACGAGGTCGACAAAATGCTCGGTGGCAACCGGCGGCCGCATGCCGAACATGTAGGCTCCGAAACCCTGGATTGCCCCGCCCTTTTTCAGCCCGGCGGCGCGGTCGCTGCCCATCAGGCGCTCGTATACCACCGGCTCTCCGTCCGCCGGCACCAGCGCGAAGCGCTGCACCCCGGTGGCGCGCAGGTTGAGCCACAGCACGGTGTTGGTGGCGTAGCGGATGTTGAGCGGATCCGTGAGCAGCAGGGCACTCAGGTCGCGGGCGCGCATGATGCCCTGCAAACGGGTCAAGCGGTCGGTCTTCAACCGCTCGGAGTCCACGCCGAAGGGGGACAAGTCAACGTGAAACATGGCGGTCCTTCATTCCGGCGGGGCTGACAAGGCATCCATCACGCCGATCATGCTGTCCCGGGTCACCAGCTTCTCCAGCTCCTCGACACCGAGGTCCTCGGTGCCCGCCGGGCGCGCCGGGATGACCAGGTAGCGCATGTCCGCGGTGCTGTCGTGCACCCGCACCTCCACGTCCTCCCGAACTTCGAGACCGAACTCCCGCATGATCCATCTCGGGTCGTTCACCGCCCGCTTGCGATAGTTGAAACTCTTGTACCAGTCCGGCGGCCGCCCGAGGATCGGACGCGGGTAACAGGAACACAAGGTGCACACCACCATGTGGCGCACCCGTTCGGTGTTCTCCAGGATCACGAACTCGTTGAGCGTGCTGGCGTCGATGCCCATCTCCGCGCACACCGTCTTGGGGTCCGCCATGAACCGCGCCTTGAATTCAGGGTCGGTCCAGCACAAGGCCACCAGCCGGGCGCCATTGGCCGGCGTCTTCGACTCGGTGAACTCGGCGTGTTGCCGGATGTCCGCCTCGGTCATCACACCCTTCGCGATGAGGATGTCGCGCATGGCATAGGCCCGCTTGGCCCAGTGGCCCAACTCGTGCCGGGGGCCGGGTTCATGCTGTTCGTCCGGACCGTGCTCGTGTGCCATGGTTCCTCCCGTCAGTTCATGCGCCCGCGGCGGGCTCCAGCCAGTGCTCGAAGATATCCACGAAGACCTTGTCGTTGCCGGCGGCGGCGTCATAGCCGTCCCACACATCCTTCTGGTGGAAGCCCACCAGGTAGAGCCGCACCCGCGGCATTCCGTCGCCGCCGTGCCCCAGGGACTCCGGGTTACGGAACTCGCCGTAGCACCGCTCCACCCACCCGGTCTTGCCCTTGATGTAGAACGGCGTGCGCACGTGGCCCGCCTGGAAATGGGACTTCACCCGGACCGCCGCGCCGTCTCTGAAGCCCCCCTCTCCAACACCACTGTCCCCGCTCACGGCTCGCCCCACCGCTCTTCGAGCTCCGCCACCTTCCGGTCGATCTCTTCCCGGGTCATCAGACCCTTCTCCACCAGGATGGTCTCCAGGCTGGCGATCCAGCGCTCGTAGTAGCTCATTGAGAGGTATTGCTCCGACTCCATGTCCTCCCGCGCGCGCCGGGTCTCGTCGGTGGTCTTGAGGCCCTTCACCCCGGCCACCTGGTTGAGGGCGTCGGCCAGAATCTCCCAGTCGTCCATCTCGTGCTGCGAGCGGTCAATGAGCCCCGCATCGGGGTCCCCGCCCATGTCGTGGGTCCTTCGCATGGCGTCCTCCGTGGAATTCAGCAATACGGAAACGGCATGGGGGTGTCAAGCACGCCTGCTGAACGCCACGGTGACGGCAGCAACGCGAAGCCCGTCATTCCCGTTCTTGAGTGGGCCGGTGGCAGTCCCGTTTCCATGCATTATTTCTCTTTCGCTATCCCGCATTGTACGATGCGGGTCGACATGCCGGACGAACACGCTACAGCACTTCCACCCACCCCCGCCGACCGTCCGACCCCGGTGGTGCGGCCGTGAACAGAGTCCCACCGGGCTCGGACGTGACCCTGGTCCTGGGCGGCGCCCGGGCGGGCAAGAGCGCATTCGCCGAAGGGTTGGCGCAAGCGTGGAAACGGCGCGTCTACGTGGCCACCGCCGTCGCCACCGACGACGAGATGGCCGCGCGCATCGCCTCGCATCAGGCCCGGCGGGGCTCCGACTGGCGGACCGTCGAGGAACCCGTCGAGCTGGCCGCGGCGGTTCGGCGGGAGAGCGCCCCCGGCACGGGCCTGCTGGTGGAGTGTCTCACCGTCTGGCTCGGCAATCTCATGCACCACGGGCATGACGTCGACGCCGCCCGGGAAACGCTGCTGGAAGCGCTGGCCGCGGCCGCCGGGCCGGTGGTGCTGGTGGCCAACGAGGTGGGCCTCGGCATCGTCCCGGACAACGCCATGGCGCGCGCCTTCCGGGACCACGCCGGACGGCTCAACCAGGCGGTCGCGCGGGTCGCGAGCCGGGTTTCCTTCGTGGCGGCCGGCATTCCCATGACCCTGAAGGGTCCGGCGCCGGACTGATGCCCGCCCGATCGCTCATGTTCCAGGGAACCGCCTCGGACGCCGGCAAGTCGCTGGTGACCGCCGGACTCTGCCGTCTGCTGGCACGCCGCGGCCACGCGGTGCGGCCGTTCAAGCCCCAGAACATGTCCAACAACGCCGCGGTGACTCCCGACGGCGGCGAGATCGGGCGAGCCCAGGCGCTGCAGGCCCGGGCCTGCGGGGTGGCGCCGTCGGTGGACATGAACCCGGTGCTGCTCAAGCCCCAGTCGGACGTCGGCGCCCAGGTGGTGGTCCACGGCCGGGTGCGCGGCAACTACGACGCGCGCAGCTTCCAGGACGTGAAACAGGAGTTGATGCCCGCGGTCCTGGAGAGCTTCGGGCGGCTGAGAGCCGTAGCGGACTTCGTCCTGGTGGAAGGCGCCGGCAGCGCCGCCGAGGTCAACCTCCGCGCCCGCGACATCGCCAACATGGGCTTTGCCGCCGCCGCCGGGGTGCCGGTGGTGCTGGTGGCCGACATCGACCGTGGCGGCGTCATCGCCAACCTGGTGGGCACCTGGGAGCTGCTTCCGGCCGGCGAACGGCGGCTCTTGCGGGGCTACCTGATCAACCGGTTTCGCGGCGACGCCGGCCTGTTCGCCGAAGGCCTCCGTGCCATCACGGCGCGCACCGGGCTGCCGTCCTTCGGCATCATTCCCTACCTCGCCGCCGCGCTCCGCCTGCCGCAGGAAGATGCCTTTTCGCTCGACAACCGCCCGGCGGCGCCCGGCGGCGGAGACTTCCGCATCGCCGTTCCGCGCCTGCCGCATATCGCCAACTTCGACGACTTCGATCCGTTGATGACGGAGCCGGCGGTGAAGCTGGATATGGTGGCGCCCGGACGCCCGCTGCCGGGCGATGCGCGGCTGATCATCCTGCCGGGCTCCAAGGCCACGGTCGCGGACCTGCGGGCGCTCAAGCGCGAGGGTTGGGACATCGACCTCCTCGCCCACCGGCGCCGCGGCGGCGCCATCCTGGGCATCTGCGCCGGCTATCAGATGCTCGGACGAACGGTGGCGGACCCCCATGGCATCGAAGGGCCGCCGGGTGAGGAAACGGGCCTGGGCCTACTCGACCACGACACGGTGCTGACCCCGGACAAGACCCTCCGACAGATTGCCGGCGTCGCCAAGACCTTCGACGCCCCCTTCGCCGGCTACGAAATGCACGTCGGCGAAACCACGGCCCACGGCGCCTCGCGGCCGTTTCTCGCACCCGACGGCGACGGACACGATCCCGGGAGCGTGTCGGCGGACGGCCAGGTCATGGGCTGCTACGTCCACGGCCTCCTGGCCGGCGACGCCTTCCGCCGTGAGTTCCTCCGAGCTCTCGGCGTCGCCGGCGCTTTCGGTCCTGCCTACGAAGCCGCCGTGGACGAAGCACTGAACGCGGTAGCCGACGCGTTCGAGGAGCACATCGACATCGACCGGTTGCTGGCCGCCGCCGGGTAACCGGGGTCCGGTCTGATTCACGAAACAGGGAACCTGCGCCGCGGCAAATGTCAGCGGGACGATCTCCGGTAGGGGCGACCCGCGGTCGCCCTTCAGTGGCGGTTACCACGCGAGGAAGAGCAACGCAGCCGACGACGTAGTTCCGGCGCATCTTCGTCAACGAATTTACGGAACGCAACACTAGTGTGGTGTCTGGTTAGTTCGCGTCATAATATGCGGAGGATTTTTCGTCGTCGGCAAGGCGCGATGACTTGTAGGGGCGACCTGCGGTCGCCC
>JAPOQB010000590.1 GCA_026710965.1 Deltaproteobacteria bacterium
GGCGCCGATCAGCAGCGCCATGGAGGCGCTGCCGGGGATGCCGAAGGCCAGCGTGGGCACCAGCGCGCCGCCCTGCTTGGCGTTGTTGGCGCTCTCCGGCGCGATCACGCCGCGGACGTCGCCGGTGCCGAAGGTGAAGGCCGCGTCCTTGCAGGTGGACTTGGCGTGTCCGTAGGCCAGCCAGTCCACCACCGCCGAGCCCAGCCCCGGAATGATGCCCACCCAGGTCCCCAGGAAGGCGCAGCGGAGCATCAGCCACCAATTGGCGAACACGTCCCGGATGCCGTGCCCCACCCCCTTCATGGCCTGCTTGGGCACGCTGCTGATCTGTTTGCCCTCGATCACCATGTCGGCCAACTCGGGCAGCGCGAAGATCCCCAGGCTCACGACGATGATGTTGAGCCCGTCGAACAGGTAGAGCGAATCGAAGGTCCACCGCAGCAGCCCTTCCTGCTTGTCGATGCCGATCATCGACAAGAGCAGTCCCATGCCGCCGGCGACGATGCCCTTGAGGGGCACCCGGCCGCTCAGGATCGCCACCATGGAGATGCCCATGATGCCCAGGGAAAAGAGCTCCGGGGCGGCGAACAGCAGCACCAGCGGTTTCAGCACGGGAATGAGCATTCCGAGGATGACGGCGCCGACGACGCCCCCCAGCAGGGAGGAGAAGTAGGCGGCCCCGAACGCCCGTCCCGCCTCCCCCTTCCGGGCCATGGGATGGCCGTCCAGGATGGTGGCCTGGGAGCCCACGGTTCCGGGGACGGCGAAAAGCACCGAGGGGATCGTGTCGGTGGTCACCGGTACCGAGGACAGCGCCACCAGCATGGCGATGGCCGCGGTCGGGTCCATGTCGAACGTGAACGGCAGCAACAGGGCCAGGCCGACGACGCCCCCCAGTCCGGGTATGGCGCCCAGCGCCATGCCCACAAGGACGCCGAACGTCATGAAGAGAAACCGTTCCACGCTCAGTAGCGCGGTCAGCCCGTCGGCCATTGCTTCAAACACATTGTGCTCCTGGTTCGTAGTTTGACGTGGATTTCGAGTGTGGCATGGAAGGAATCGGCCGATAACCCCCGAAGCCGATATCAGCCGAGGTTCTTAACGGTTAAGCCTGCCGTCTGTCAAGGCGAAGAGTCTGATATCTTTGAGGAAATGCTGAACCATCGAAGCAGCGTCCTTCGACTTCGCTCGCCAAGGCTCGCTACGCTTCCAACCAACTGCGAGCTTGCGCCCTTCGACTTCGCTCGGCTACGCCTCGCTACGCTCAGGACGAACGGGTGGTTCGCAGCGCAGTCACTGCCATAGACCGTGGACCTGAGGCCCTTGACATGCTCAGGACGAATGGGGATAGGGGTCTTTTTCAACCGTTCGTCCTGCGCGTAGCGAGGCGTAGCCGAGCGAAGTCGAAGGACGCCGTCTGACGTGCCGGCGAGCGGAGTTTCCCCGTCTCACTCCTTGAACTCGTACGCCTCCGGCGCCGGTTTGTAGGCGCGCAGGAGCCACAGCGGGCGGCGCAGGTTGCCGGGCCCCGGCGCCGGCCGGGTCAGCTTGAGCCAGCGCTTGTACACCTCGTGGGACTTGTTGGTGTCCACGAAGATGTCGCCGTAGCGGTCGTCGTCCCCGGGCCGTTCCACCCGCACCTTCTGGTGCCAGCAATGCTGTCCGCTGATGTTGTCCGGCTGCACCGGAAAGGTCAGGTTCTGGTGCACTCCGGCCTCCTGCCACCACACGCGCCCGGAGTCCTTGTCGTCGCTTTCGAAGGGCTGGATGCCGTGGAGCTGGCGCATCATCCACTGGCCGGGCTCCACCTGTTCCAGGTTGACCAGGGCGGTGGCGAAGCGGCCGCCGCTGTCCTCTTCCTGGAGACGCCAGCGCCCGAGATGGTGCGAGCACGCCACCACGCCGGGGCGGATGCCCTCGGTGACCCACACGCGGTCCACGAAGTAGCCGATCTCGGTATGGACCTTGACGAGGTCGCCGGTGTCCACCTCCAGCCGCCGGGCGTCCTGGGGATGCAGCCACACCGGGTTCTTGTGGGAGATCTCGTAGAGCCACTTGGCGTTGCCCGAGCGGCTATGGATCAGGGTCGGCAGCCGGAAGGTGGGGAGCAGCAGCATCTCGCCCTTGGCGGCGTCGATGTTGGAAGGGTGCACGTGGCTCTTGATGTATCCCGGGAACCGGTGCTCGGGGTACTTCCAGTCCTTCAGGGTCTCGGAATAGAACTCGAGCTTGCGCGAGGGCGTGGGGAAGCCGGCGTGGCCCTTGCCGTCCACCTCCACTCCGATCACCGCGCCGCCCTTGGAGACCACCCTGGTGACCGGGTCCACCGTGGCTTCCGCCATGTCCGTTTCCTTGATCTCGGTGGCATGGCTGCTGTAGATGTTCTCCGCCACCAGGAAGGCGCCGTACCTGCGCATGTATTCCAGCGGCGAGATGTTTTCCTTGGCCGCGGCCTCGGGCAGTCCCGGCACGCTGTTCTCGAACATCCACTGGTAGTACTCGTCCACCGTGAGCTTCTCGCCGGGCCGGTAGGGCGACTCGAAGTACTTCCGGATGCCCAGGGAGCCGTCGGGGTCGATGCGCCAGGACAGCTCGATCCAGAACTCGTCCTCTTCCCACACTTCCCCCAGACCGGCTTCGGCATGGGCTTCCCAGGTGGTGGCGAAGGTCTTGCCGCGCCGTTCCATGGCCACCCGGTGCACCGGCTGGCGAAAGCCGATCCAGCGTGCGGAATGGGTCTCCTGGCTCATCAGGTCGTGGCGTTCCGAGGCAAGTCCCATGGGCAGCACGTAGTCGGCGAACCAGGCGGTCTCGCTCCAGGTGGGCGTGAGGCACGCGTGGCGCTCCACCTTGGCCTCGTCGCTGAGCATCTCGATCCAGCTCATGCCGTCGGGGTTGGTCCAGACCGGGTTGTAGACGCGGGTGAAGTACATCGCCAGCTTGCCCCGGCCTTCCTTGATGAGGTGCGGCAAAAGGAAGCTCATCTCGAAGAAGGCCAGCGGGTATTCCGGCGGGTACATGAGCGTGTTCCACGCCTTGGCCGGCGGCGGCATCATGGGCGGGGCGGGGATGAACTTGTTCCAGGCGTTGGGGGCGGTGCCGCCGGGAGCGCCCACGGCTCCCATCAGGACCACCAGGAACTCCAGCGCCCGGGCCACCTCCCAGCCTCCCAAGTTGCCGGCGGCGGCGTTGCGCCACACGTGGGTGGACAGCGCCGAGCCCGCCCGGGCCACCTCATGGGCCACCTCCACGATCATCGCCGCGTCCGCCCCGGACTCGGCGGCGGCGAACTCCGGCGTGTACTGCCCGTAGAGGGCCTTGAGAATCTCCTCGAACCGCTCGAAGGTCTGCGGCTCGTCCGGGTGTTCCTGACGCAGGAACTGCTCCCAGTTGACCCACTTCCTCACGAACTCGCGGTCGTAGAGATCCTCCTGGAGCAGCACGTTGCACATGGCCAGCAGCACGGCGGCTTCGGTGCCGGGCCAGGTGGGCATCCAGTAGTCGGCCTTCGACGCGGTGTTGGAAAGGCGGGTGTCGATGACGCACACCTTGGCGCCCCGCTCCTTGGCTTCGATGATGCGCTGGGCGTGGGGGTTGAAATAGTGCCCGGTCTCCAGATGCGAGCTCAAGAGCAGCATGAAACGCGAGTTGGCGTGATCGGGCGAAGGGCGGTCGATGCCGCACCAGAACGCGTAGCCGGTCCGCGCTCCCGCGGAGCAGACGTTGGTGTGGCTGTTGTGGGCGTCGATGCCCCATGCGTGCATGATGCGTTGGTGGTAGAGGAGCTCATGGCCCGGACGCCCGACGTGGTACATGATCTCGTTGCGGCGGTCTTCCTCCAGGGCCTTGCGGATCCTCCCGGCCATGTCGTCCAGCACTTCGTCCCAGGTCACCCGTTCCCATTGGCCGCCGCCGCGTTTGCCCACCCGTTTCATGGGGTAGAGGATGCGCTCGGGGTCATCCACCTGGTTGATGGTGGCGGGTCCCTTGGCGCAGTTCCGCCCGCGGCTTCCCGGGTGCTCGGGGTTGCCCTCGAACTTGCGGATTTTCTGCGTTTCCTTGTCCACGTAGGCCAGCAGGCCGCACCCCGCCTCGCAGTTGAAGCAGATGGTAGGGATGAGGTCGTAGTGGCGCTCCACCCGTTTGGGCCATGCGGCGGCGTCGTACTCGGTCCAGTCCGACCACCGTTCCCGGGGCGGAAAGCTCCGGAGTCCACCCTGCGGCGGCTCGAGGTTGGCGGCATCGGGGCTGAGCGGTTGCGGTTCATTCTTCATCGCGGGGTTTCCTTGTCCGAGGGCTCATAACGAACAGCCATCGATCGGAGTTTCGCTGCTCGCCATTAGCTGAGCGGCACGGCTTGCCCGGCCTCGACCCAGAGGCTCTCGAACGCCCAGAGTCCCACCAGGGCCAGCAGCGCGGACAGGGGGTGCAGGAACCAGGTGGCCTCACCCTGGACGGAGGCCCACAACAGGAAGATCACCGGAAGAAGGATGCCCAAGGCCATGAACAGGCCCCAGAACTTTTCCCGAAGCGCACCGCAGGTCAGCACTTCGGTGGCGCGCCGCACGTCCTCGCTAATGGGCGTAAGCGTCACTTCGCTGAGCACCAGACCGCCGGTCATGGCCAGCGACACCATCAGCACGATCCCCGTGGTCGCCATCACCTGGGCGTCGAGCCCCGCCACCAGGCCTACCAGCATCAGGGTGGCGGCGCCGGCGCTGACGGCCTGGACCAGCAGGTGCCAGAAGAAGAGCGGGCTCTGCCACAGGTCGCGTCCCTTGGCCTGGGCGAAGAGAAACGCGGTATAGCCCGCGGCGCCGATTCCGAACACGACACAGGCGGCCACCACCCATCCCGGCACACCGCCGGTTCCGATCCCGTAGCCGAGCCAGAGCAGGCTGGTCAGGGAGTAGGCCATGAGGATGTAGCCTCCCAACACCAGCCAGGAGCGCGGGTTGGGCTTGGTCAGCAGGTAATAGAAGCGGTCGGGCCGCTTGAGATCGAAGACCAGCAGGCCGGTGGTGAGCACGGTGAACACCAGCGCGATGATCGGGCTCACGATGTTCAGCACCGTTCCTTCCTGGAGTTGGCCCAGCACCATCAGCAGCGCCGCCACCATCAGGACCCCGGCGCCGATGGACTTGGTCCAGAGATAGCCGGCGATCTTCGGCCCCCAGGGCCGCGGGTGGGGGACGTCGTAGACCTCGCGGGCGCCCCCCGGGATCGGGCTGCCGTGCCTGGAGGCGGAGAGGGCGTAGAGGTCCTCTCCGGGGTACTTGTCGGACCAGAAGTGGGTGTCGGAGGTTTCGGTCATGGTGGGCTGCAGCGCATCTTCCTCGACCCCGACGTAAAACAGCTTGGGGCGGGTGCCCTTGTGGGGCTTGCGCAGCGACACCTTGCGGGTGGCCACGGTGCGGGCGATGGGGCTTTCCGGGTCGTCGAGGTCGCCGGACATGATGGCCTGGGTGGGACACACCACCTCGCAGGCCGGCTGCAGCCCGAGCTCCACCCGGTGCGCGCAGAAGTTGCACTTGGCCGCGGTGTTGTGGTCGGGGTCGATGTAGAGGGCATCGTAGGGGCACGCCTGCATGCACGACTTGCAGCCGATGCAGCGGTCGCTGTCGAAGTCGACGATGCCGTTGGGGCTGCGGTAGAGCGCCACCGTGGGACAGATCTCGATGCACGGGGCGTCGTCGCAATGGTTGCACCGGAGCACCGCGAAGTGGCGGCTGGTGGCCGGGAACGCGCCTTTCTCGATGTACTTGACCCAGGTGCGGTTGACCCCCAACGGCACCTCGTGTTCGTCCTTGCAGGCCACGGTACAGGCGTGGCAGCCGATACAACGGTTCTGGTCGATAACAAATCCGTAACGCATGAGTGCCTCCAAGCGGCTATATATCCACCTGGGGTTGGGGCAGTCAAACTGTGAACCGCGAGTGTGCGCCCTTCGACTTCGCTACGCTACGCTCAGGGCGAACGGAGAAAGAAGACTCCAGCCATTCGTCTACGCTCGGGACGAACGGAGAAGAATACTCCCAACCGTTCGTCGACGCTCAAGATGAACGGAGAAGGAATACTCCAAACCGTTCGTCTACGCTCGGGACGAACGGAGAGAGACTTCCCCCACCGTTCGTCCTGAGCGTAGCCGAGCGAAGTCGAAGGGCGCACGCTCCAATCCGGCTTGCGTGAAAAAGGTCAAACGGCTAGAACCATCTGCCATGCCGAAGCTCCGCAGCCTTCGAGACGCCATCGCCGAGGAGGTCGAGGACGGCATGTCCGTCTTCATGGGCGCCGCCCTCGAGTCGCTTATCCCTTTTGCCGCCGGCTACGA
>JAPOQB010000634.1 GCA_026710965.1 Deltaproteobacteria bacterium
CGCCGGGCAGGAAGTCCGGCTCGGCATCCACGTGGCAACGCCCCAGGAAACGGAGGAACCGATGAACATCCGGCGCCGACGAGAACACCCCGGCGTGTCCCGCGACGCCGCCCATGGCAAAGGCGTTGTCGTCGTGGACCTCGCCGCACAGTATCTTCCGGCGCCAGGGGCAGTCTTCGGTGGCGGCAATGGCCCGAACAGCACCCGGCCGGGGCTCCGGGGAACCCAGGTCCGCGAAAAACGTCGACGACAGCCCCATCGGGGCGAATATCTCGTCCCGACAGAACAAGTCCAGGGGTCTCCCGCTCAGTCTTTCAATGGCCTCGCCCAGGAGCATGAAACCGAGGTCGCTGTAAAGACATTGCTCACCCGGCGCCGCCACCAGCTCCTCGTCATGGAGCCGTTCAAGACAACGGCCCCCGGCCGCCGCGGCACTCTCCCCGGAACGTCCGGCCGGCGTCCCGCTCCGCCCCTGGATTGCCGCCTTCGCGGGAATGGCGGATTCGTAATAGGGCTTCCACGCCGGGAGGCCCGAGGTGTGGTTCAGAAGCTGACGGAACGTCACCGTGGCCCTGGCGCCGCGGCCGAACTCGGGGATGACCGTGCAGGCCGGGTCGTCCAGCAGCACCCGGCCGTCCCGCACCAGCAGCATCATGGCGGTGGTGGTGGCCATGGGCTTGGTGAGCGAGCTGAGATCGAACACGGTGTCGGGGGTCATCGGGAGTGGCTCCGGCGCCAGCGCCCGGCAGCCGTAGGCGCGCAGGAGAAGGAGTTCGCGGCTGTCACCCGCGAGTACCACGGCGCCGGGGAAAGCCCCCTCGGAAACGCCGCGGCGGCAGGCCTCGTCGAGCACGCGCCACATCAGCACGCCGCCCGGGTAGCCGGCTCCACCATCATCAGCACGCCGTTGCCCCCGTCCAGCTCGGCGTTCAGCCCGATGGGGAGCAGGGTGTTGGGGGTGGCATGGCCGCAGGGCAGACCCGTCACCACCGGATAGGGCGCGCCGGCGAAGACATCGGCCAGGACCTCCGTGACGTCCCGCTCGGCCCCGGACTCGCAGTCGTTGAAGGCGCCGGTCACCACGCCGGCGATATCGTCCAGCTTCCCCGCCATGCGCAGATGGGTCAGCATCCGTTCGATGCGGTAGGGCCGCTCGCCCACGTCCTCCAGAAAAACGATCTTGCCCGCGGTGTCGATCTCGTAGGGGGTCCCGAGCGTGGTCACCAGCACCGACAGGCACCCGCCGGCCAGCGCTCCGCGGACGGGGCCGCTGCCGCCGCGGAGCACGCCGGAGCCCTTGACCTGCCAGAGCCGGCGTTTCCCCGTGAGCGCGTCCCAGAAACCGCTGCTCACGCCGCCTTCGAGTTCCCCGGCGAACTCCACCGCCACCATGGGGCCGTGGAAGGCCACGACGCCGCAACGCTGCGACATCCAGTTGAGCAGCGCGGTGACGTCGCTGAAGCCGACGAAGATCTTGGGATGGGCGCGGATGAGCTCGGGGTCGAGAGCCGGCAGGAGTTGTATCGAGCCGAAACCGCCTCGCGCGCAGAAAATGGCGGCGATGTCGTCCCGCAGGAAGAAACGCTCCAGCGTTTCCGCGCGCTGCTGCTCGCTCCCGGCCAGGTAACCCTTGCGCGCGAGGATCCCCTCGGCCAGCACCACGCGGAACCCGCTCGCCTCCAGGGCGCGGACGCCCTTGGCCAGGAGGTCCTCGTACACGGCTCCGGCCGGGGCGATGACCCCGATGGTGTCTCCCGGCCTCAAGGGCGGCGGTTTGAGGAGGTTCATGACGTGTTTACAGGGCGTTGGACCTCATTTTGTCAAGATTCCGGTGACACGGCAAACGTTGAGGGCACATTCTCCACCTGCCGCCCCTGCCGGGAAGCGTCGGTTTTCCGACAAAAGTTGTCCACCCCCCTTGACAGCGCGGAGACCGTGCTTAGATTTACCGCCACACCTCATCGTGCACATCTATAGGTCTACCGGAAATACGTTACGGCGAACTTGGAAGGAGGAGACAACATGAACATCAGGCCCTTACAGGACCGGGTCATCGTCAAGCGGATCGAGGAAGAGGAGAAGACCGCGGGCGGGATCATCATTCCCGATGCTGCCAAGGAAAAACCCCAGGAGGGTGAGATCGTTGCGGTGGGCAAGGGCAAGGCCGGCGACGACGGCAAGGTCACTCCGCTGGACGTGAAAGTCAACGACCGGGTGCTTTTCGGCAAATATGCCGGCACCGAGATTGACCTGGACGGCGAAGAGCACATCATCATGCGCGAGGACGACATCCTCGGCATCGTCGACAAGTAGACACCCACTCTCAAACACCCATTCTCGTCAAGGAGGACCCAATGGCAGCGAAAATCGTCAAGTTCGAACAGGATGCAAGGGAGGCCATCGTCCGCGGCGTCAATATTCTGGCTGACGCCGTGACCGTGACTCTCGGACCCAAGGGCCGCAACGTCGTCATCGACAAGTCGTTCGGCGCACCCAACGTCACCAAGGACGGCGTCACCGTGGCGAAAGAGGTGGAGCTCGAGGACAAGTTCGAGAACATGGGCGCCCAGATGGTGAAGGAAGTCGCCAGCAAGACGTCCGACATCGCCGGCGACGGCACCACCACCGCCACCGTGCTGGCGCGCCAGATCTTCGCCGAGGGGCTGAAGATGGTCGTGGCCGGACACGATCCCATGACCCTGAAGCGGGGCATCGAACAGGCCGTCGCGGCGGTCACCGAATCCCTCAAGGGCATGTCCAAGGAAACCAAGGACCCCAAGGAAATCGCCCAGGTGGGCACCATCGCGGCCAACAACGACCCGACCATCGGCGAGGTCATCGCCGAGGCCATGAACAAGGTGGGCAAGGAAGGCGTCATCACGGTCGAGGAGGCCAAGGGTCTCGACACGTCGCTCGAGGTCGTCGAGGGCATGCAGTTCGACCGGGGCTACCTGTCGCCTTACTTCGTCACCGATCCGGAGCGCATGGAATGCGTGCTGGACGACTGCTACCTGCTCATCCACGAGAAGAAGCTCTCCAACATGAAGGACCTGCTGCCGGTGCTGGAGCAGATCGCCAAGACCGGCAAGCCGTTCGTTATCCTGGCGGAGGACGTCGAGGGCGAGGCGCTGGCCACCCTGGTGGTCAACAAGATCCGCGGCACGCTGCACTGCGTGGCGGTGAAGGCCCCGGGCTTCGGTGACCGCAGAAAGGCCATGCTGGAAGACATCGCCACCCTCACGGGCGGCAAGCTTATCGCCGAGGAGCTCGGCATCAAGCTCGAGAACGTGACGCTGCAGGATCTCGGCCAGGCCAAGCGCATGGTGGTGGACAAGGAAAACTCCACCATCGTGGACGGCGCCGGCGAGAAGGGCGACATCGAGGGCCGCATCAAGCAGATCCGCGCGCAGATCGAAGAGACCACATCGGACTACGACCGGGAGAAGCTCCAGGAGCGTCTGGCCAAGCTGGTGGGCGGCGTTGCCGTGATCAACGTCGGCGCGGCCACCGAGGTCGAGATGAAGGAGAAGAAGGCCCGGGTGGAAGACGCCCTGCACGCCACGCGGGCGGCGGTCGAGGAAGGCATCGTCCCGGGCGGCGGCGTGGCGCTGTTGCGCTCCGTTCCGGCGCTGGAGAAGCTCAAGACCTCCGATGACGAGCAGGTGGGCGTCAACATCGTCAAGCGGTGTCTGGAAGAGCCGCTTCGGCGGATCGCCAGCAACGCCGGTATCGACGGCTCCATCGCCCTGCAAACCGTGAAGGAGAGCAAGGGCAACATCGGCCTCAACGCGGCCACGGAAACCTACGAGGACCTGTTGGCGGCCGGGATCATCGATCCCACCAAGGTGGTGCGGACGGCGCTGCAGAACGCCTCGTCCATCGCCAGCCTGTTGCTCACCACCGAGGCCATGGTGGCGGAGAAGCCCGACGACAAGTCCGCCATGCCCCCGATGCCTCCGGGCGGCGGCATGGGTGGAATGGGCGGCATGGGTGGAATGGGCGGCATGGGCGGCATGATGTAACCTGCCGTTCAGGCAGATCGAGGGCCTGGAGCGTCTCGGAAGAGATGTTCCAGGCCCTTTTTGCGTTGTTGAGGCGGGCGGAGTATATTACACTCCTCTATTGTCCGGTTTTTCCTTACAAACAGCTTAGTTATCGACGATCAACCCAATACTCGACCCCATGTTCGAAAACCTCACCGACAAACTGGAGCAGACCTTCAAGCGGCTTCGGGGGCACGGCAGGATCACCGAATCCAATGTGGCGGAGTCGTTGCGCGAGGTGAGGCTGGCGCTGCTGGAAGCGGACGTCAACTTCAAGGTGGTCAAGAGCTTCATCGATTCGGTCCAGGCCAAGTCCATGGGTCAGGACGTGCTTCAGAGCCTGACGCCGGACCAGCAGCTCGTCAAGATCGTCAAGGAGGAGCTGGTCACGCTCCTGGGCGGGGAGGCCGCCGGGCTGGATCTCAAGGGGCGGCAGCCGGTGGTGCTGATGCTGGTGGGGCTTCAGGGATCGGGCAAGACCACCTCCGCGGTCAAGCTGGCGTTGCACCTGAAGAAGCAGCACAAGCGGACGCCCTATCTCGTGTCCGCCGACGTGTACCGGCCGGCGGCCAGGGAGCAGTTGCGGACGTTGTGCGACGAGCAGGGGCTCGCGGTCTACGACTCCGGCGACAGCACGTCGCCGCTGGAGATCTGCCGCGGCGCCTTCGACAAGGCCAACCAGAGGCTCTGCGACGTACTGATCGTGGATACCGCCGGACGCCTGCAGATCGACGAGGAGCTGATGCAGGAGCTGGTGGCGATGCGCTCGGCGCTGGAGCCGCGGAACATTCTCCTGACCCTCGACGCCATGGTCGGGCAGGACGCCGTGAACCAGGCCGAGGGCTTCAACGAGTCGCTGGACCTCACCGGGGTGATCCTCACCAAGATGGACGGCGACGCCCGGGGCGGCGCGGCGCTTTCGGTAAAGGCAGTCGTGGGCAAGCCGGTGCTCTACGTCGGCGTCGGGGAAAAGGCGGACGCGCTGGAGCCGTTCTTCCCGGACCGCATGGCCTCGCGCATTCTCGGCATGGGGGATGTGCTGTCGCTGATCGAGAAGGCGGAGCAGGCGGTCGACAGGAAGAATGCGCCGAAGCTCGAACAGCGGATGCGCAAGGGAGAGTTCTCCCTGGAAGATTTCCAGACGCAGATGCAGGCCATCAAGAAGATGGGCTCCATCGGCAGCCTGCTGGACATGGTCCCCGGGGGCCGGAAGCTGGGCCAGCAGGTGGACATGTCCAACGCGGAGAACGAGCTCAAGCGCGTTGAGGCCATCATCAACTCCATGACGCTCAAGGAGCGGCGGAACCCCGCGCTGCTGAACGGCAGCCGGCGGCGCCGCATCGCGGACGGGAGCGGCACCACCGTCACCGACGTCAACCGTCTCATGAAACAGTTCATGGAGATGAAAAAGATGATGCAGCGGATGAAGAAGTCGGGGGGCAAGCGGCGCGGCATGTTGGGCCGTTTGTCAACGCCGTTCCAATGAACTAAAAACCATAGAAAACAAAAGAGAAAGAAGTTCCCAATATGAGCGTAAAGATCAGACTGAGCCGGCACGGCGCCAAGAAGCGGCCGTACTACCGTATCGTGGTGGCGGATGCCCGGACTCCCCGTGACGGAAGATTTCTCGAACAGGTGGGCACGTACGACCCCCGGACTCCCGAGGCCGCGCTGAAACTCGACCAGGCCAAGGTCGACGGCTGGATCAAGCAGGGTGCGCAACCGACCCAGACCGTGCGCAATCTCATCAAGAGAGCGGCGCAGGAAGCCGGCGCGGCCGCGTCGGAGAGCTAACCGGCGCCTCGCAAGCAGGCGGACCGTCCCCACGGGAGACAGGTGTCTTGAAGGAACTGGTACAGTATCTCGCGCAATCCATCGTGAACCAGCCCGACGCCGTCGAGGTCACGGAAACGCAGGACGACAACGCCTCCGTCCTGGAACTCAAGGTCGCCCAAGAGGATCTCGGCCGGGTCATCGGCAAACAGGGGCGCACCGCCACATCCCTGCGAACGATTTTGAACGCCGCCGCCGCCAGGCACGACCGGAAGGTCGTTCTCGAGATCATCGACGAAGAATAACCTTCCTTCCCTTTTCTAGTGTCCCTTGACCGGATCGTTCTGGGCGACATCGTAGCCACGCACGGCGTAGCCGGCTGGTTGCGGCTGAGGTTGTTCAATCCACAAGGCCGCACACTCTATTCGAGCACGGAGGTGGAGTTGGCGCGGGGCGATGCCCGGCTCACGCTTCGAGTCGACCAGGCCAAGCCCCACGGCGGGATCGCCCTCCTCAAGCTGAGCGGCATCGACGACATGGACGCGGCCCGGGAACTGGTGGGCTGCCGGTTGTCGGTACGGCAGGACACGCTGGCGCCCCTGAGCCCGTCCGAGTACTACTACGAGGAGGTGGTGGGGTTCGAGGTGATGGACTCCGCCGGAGCGCGGATAGGCACGGTCGCCCGGATATGGCCCACGCAAGGTGGCGACCTGCTGGTGGTTGCCGGACCCGGGAAGGAACACCTGATCCCCGCGGTCAGCGAATTCATCCGGCAGATCGACGTGGTGGCGCGGACCATCACCATCGACCCGCCCGACGGGTTGCTGGAGCTGTAGGGGCGGTTTCAAACCCGCTTGTGGCCGGCGCCACGCCGGGAGAAGCAACGCAGCCGACGCCGACAAGGACCAGCGATGCACTTTTCGGTCATCACCCTGTTCCCGGAAATCTTCGAGTCCCCGCTGGCCCACAGCATCCTCAAGCGCGCCCGGGAGAAGCAACTTGTCTCCATCGATCTGGTGGACCTGCGGGACTATACCCGGGACCGGCACCGTACCGCCGACGACTATCCCTACGGTGGCGGACAGGGCATGGTGCTGAAACCGGAGCCGCTCATCGAGGCCATCGAGAACTGCCGGAGCAGGCTCGAGAACCCGCGGGTGGTGCTGCTCTCGCCCCGCGGCCGGGTCTTCGATCAGGACCTCGCCGCGGCGACTTTGCGCCACCGGGAGATCGTCCTGGTGTGCGGCCGCTACGAAGGGTTTGACGAACGGGTGGTGGGCTACACCGACGACATCCTGTCCATCGGCGACTATACGCTGAGCGGCGGCGAGATACCGGCTCTCACCGTCATCGACGCCGTCACCCGGCTGGTGCCGGGTGTCCTCGGCAACGAGCAATCGCCCCGCGAGGAATCGTTCGTGGACGGACTGCTGGAATACCCGCAGTACACCCGGCCGGCGGAATACCGCGGCATGAAGGTGCCCGAGGTGCTGCTCTCGGGCGACCACGAGGAAATCCGCCGGTGGCGTCGCCGCATGAGCGTCGAGACGACCGCCCGGCTGCGGCCGGACCTGTTGGCGAAGGCGCCGGCGGAGGACGTCAGGCCGCGGGCGAACGTCTACGTGGCGCTGCTGCACTACCCCGTTTCCGACCGGCGCGGCGACACCGTGACCTCGTCCATCACCAACCTCGACATTCACGATATCGCCCGCACCTGCCGCACCTACGGAGTTGCGGGCTTCTACGTCGTCAACCCGGTGAAGACCCTGCAGAAACTGGCGGCGAAGATCATCGAACACTGGGACCGGGGCTACGGCAGCTCCTACAACAGCTCGCGCCGGGAAGCCCTTTCCCTGGTCCGGCTCTCCGACACCCTGGACGACGCGGTGGCGGACGTGCGGGAGGAATGCGGCACCGCCCCCCGGCTGGTGGCGACCTCCGCCCGCACCGGCCCCGGAACCGATCGGATTACTTTTGGAAAGATGCGGGAAATGCTAATAAAAGACGATGTCCCCTGCATGATCCTGCTGGGCACGGGCTGGGGTTTGGCCGATGCCGTCTTCGCCCGTTCGGACCTGGTTCTGGAACCCATCGCGGGCCAGGACGATTACAATCATCTTTCCGTACGAGCTGCGTCCGCCATCATGCTGGATCGTATACTGCGGGACACCACACTGGATGGAAGGAACATGAAATGAACGTCATTGACCAGATCGAGCAGGCCCAAACGCGGGAGACGCCGCCGCTCAAGCCCGGGCAGCGGGTCCGCGTCCACGTCCGCATCGTGGAAGGCGAGAAGGAACGTATCCAGGTCTTCGAGGGCGTGGTGATCGGCATCTCCGGAAGCGGCAACCGCGAGACGTTCATGGTCCGCAAGACGTCGTACGGCGTGGGTGTGGAACGCATCTTTCCGCTTCACTCCCCACGGATCGAGAAAGTCGAGATCGTCACCCAGGGCCGGGTCCGCAGAGCCAAGCTGTACTACCTGAGAAACCTCTCGGGCAAACGGGCTCGTCTGGAAGAGGACCGCAGGCCGCGGGTATCGCGCTGACGGCCAGGGCGCCGGCGGGCTCGAGATCCGCCCCTACATGACGCCGTGGAACTGTTCGACTCCACGAGTTCTCCTCCCGCCGGGAAGAATACGCCTCTGGCGGAGCGAATGCGGCCCTCCAGCCTGGGCGAAGTGCTGGGACAGGAGCACCTGCTCGGCCCCGGCAAGCTGCTGCGGGGCATGGCGGACGCGGGCCGCCTCCAGTCCATCATTCTCTGGGGACCGCCGGGCTGCGGCAAGACCACCCTGGCCCGGCTGCTCGCCGATGCCTGCGGCGCACACTGCATACCATTCTCCGCGGTAACCTCCGGCACGCGGGAGCTCAAGAACATCCTCCCGGACGCCAGGCGCCTGCAACGCAGCGCGGTCCCGGTGGTGCTGCTGGTGGACGAGATCCACCACTTCAACAAGTCCCAGCAAGACACTTTTCTCCCCCACGTCGAGGCCGGGCTGCTGACCCTCATCGGCGCCACCACCGAGAATCCGTCCTTCGAGCTGATCTCGCCGTTGCTCTCCCGGTGCCGCGTATGCGTCATGCAACCGCTGTCCGAGGAGACGCTCGCGCTGGTGGTCGACCGGGCCGTGGCGGAACGCGGCCGGGGGCTCTGGGACGGCGACCTGGGCATCGCGCCGGAGGCCCGGGACGTGCTGGTGCAGCGGGCCCGGGGGGACGCCCGGGTGGCGCTCAACGGTCTGGAAGGAGCGGTCACGCTGGCGCGGAGCCTATCGGGGACCGGTCGCGTTGAGTTGAACCACGTCGAACAGGCGCTGCAGACCGGGCCGTTGCACTACGACAAGTCGGGCGAAGAGCACTACAACCTGACCTCCGCCTTCATCAAGAGCCTGCGGGGCAGCGACCCCGATGCGGCGGTGTACTGGATGGTGCGGATGATCGAGGCCGGGGAAGATCCGCTCTTCATCGCGCGCCGAATGGTCATCTTCGCGGCCGAGGACGTCGGCAACGCGGACCCGCAAGCCTTGCAGGTGGCGGTGGCCGCCAAGGACGCCTTCCATTTCGTGGGCCTGCCGGAGGGACGGATCCCCATGGCCCAGGCGGCCGTCTACCTGGCCACCGCGCCCAAATCCAATTCATCCTATCGGGCGCTGCTGGAGGCTACCCGGGACGTGCGCGAACGGGGCGCCCTGCCCACCCCTCTCCATCTGCGCAACGCGCCCACCGGTCTGATGAAGTCCCTGGGCTATGGCGCCGACTACCGCTACCCGCACGACGCGCCCGGTCATGTCACGGAACAGCAGCACCTGCCGTCCGAGCTCGAGGGGCGCCGTTACTACGAGCCCGGCGAAGAGGGCCATGAACGGATCATCCGGGAGCGGCTCAAGTCCTGGGACGCGATCAGGAAACGCGGAGTGCCGGGCACCTAGTGTGGTGTATCCAACTCCCGCCTGACGGCCCTGATCCTGTCCAGAAACCGTTCCGTGACCTCCTCGCCTTCCCGTCGATCGCGGATCACGCGGGGGGTGATCAGGATGACCAGCTCGGTCCGGTCGGACCGCTGGAGGTCGGTGCGGAAGAGCGGACCCAGTACGGGCACGTCCATCAGCAAGGGAATACCGATCCGCGTCCTGCGCAGGTTGTCCGTGATGATACCGCCGATGACCAGGGTCTGGCCGTCCTGAAGCACCGCGGCAGTCTCCGCATCCCGCACGTTGAAGGCATCGAAGGACTGCGTTCCCACCATCACCCTGTCACCCACATCGCTGACCTCGACCCGGACCTCCAGGTTTACGAGCCCTTCCGAGTTGATTCGCGGGACAATGGTCAGTATCCGGCCGACGTTCTTGAACTGTATCGCGGTGGTGGTGGCCTGAGCCTCCTGCGAGACCACCATCCCGGTGGCCACCGGCTGCTCGCTGCCCACGCGAATCCGGGCCGGTCGATTGTCCACCGCAAGAAGATGGGGAGAAGACAAGACCTTGACCCGAGCGTCCCGCATCAGCGCCTTCACGAACACACGAAAATCGCGCCCGGCGTCAATGATGGAGGCAAAGCCGGGATTCAGAGCCAGGACACCGCCGCCGGTATTCACGTCGTCCGGAACCTCCCCCGTGGCAGCCGGGGGACCGAATCCACCCTGGGACAGGGCGTACTCCACGCCGAACTCGAAATCGTCGGTGAGCGTCACTTCGGCCACCAGGACTTCCATGAGCACCTGGCGCGGAACCAGATCCAGCCTTTCAAGGACCTCCACGAGATCGGCATATTCCCTC
>JAPOQB010000447.1 GCA_026710965.1 Deltaproteobacteria bacterium
CGTGCCTCCGCCCATCCCCGCGGTGATGAAGATCATGTCCGCGCCGGTGAGGAATTCACGGATGCGCTCCTTGTCTTCCATCGCGGCGCGTCGGCCTACTTCCGGATTGGCGCCGGCTCCGAGGCCCTTGGTCAGGGAATCCCCGATCTGGACCTTGATGTCGGCCCGGCTCGCGTCGAGCGCCTGGCTGTCGGTGTTGGCAACGATGAAATCCACGCCCTTGAGCCCCTCGTCGATCATCGTGTTGACCGCATTGCCGCCGCCGCCGCCGATGCCGACGGCCTTGATCCGCGCTCCGGAATCAATCGGTTCCACCATCTCGAACATAGCACTTCCTCCTTTTTCCACTTGCGTTGTGGTTGTCGATTCATCGGAAGCGAGCAGGCAACCCCCTGCGGGCCGGTCGCTTCCACCCCAACTCCCGTTAGAAGAACTCCTTGATCCACTCCGTCATCCGGCCCCGGACCTTGTACAACAACGGATCGTTGTCCCGGACCCGAAATACTTTCCCGTCCTGCTGTCCGATGCCGTGGAGAAGAAGGCCGGTGCCGGTGGCGTAAACCGGGCTGGACACCACGTCCACCAGCCCCGTGACGTTGACCGGGACGCCCTGGCGCACCGGCACGTCGAAAATCCGTTCCGCCATCTCGATGATCCCGGGCAGGAGCGTGGAACCGCCGGTCATCACGATGCCCGATACCAGATGGTCCTCATATCCGGATTTGCCGATCTCCCGCCGCACCAGATTGAAGACTTCCTCCACGCGAGGTTCGATGATCTCGCAGAGTATCTGACGTGATACCGACCGCGGGCTCCGTCCTCCCACGCTGGGTACTTCCAGCATCTCGTTGCGGTTGGCCATGTCGGTTTCCACGCACCCGTAGCGCTGTTTCAACTGCTCCGCGGCCGCCATCGGGGCATGCAGGCCCGCGGCGACGTCGCTGGTGAGGTGGTTGCCGCCGACGCCCAGCACCGCCGTGTGTTTCACCGAGCCGCCATGGAACAGCGCGATGTCGGTGGTGCCGCCGCCCATGTCCACCAGTGCCACCCCCAGCTCCTTCTCTTCCTGGGTCAGGGTGGCGTCGGCGGACGCCAGCGGCTCGAGTACGAAGTCCGCGACGTTGAGCCCGGTTCGATTGCAACACTTGATGATGTTCTGCGCCGCGACCACCGCCCCCGTGACGATATGCACGCTGGCCTCGAGCCGGACTCCGGCCATGCCCCGGGGCTCCTGAATACCCCCCTGACCGTCGATGGCGAATTCCTGCGGCAATACGTGGAGCACTTCCCGGTCCGTGGTGATGGGTACGGCCCTGGCCGCCTCGATGACCCGGTCCACATCGTCGTTTGTCACTTCCTTGTTCTTCACCGCCCCGACGCCGTGGCTGTTGAACCCGCGAATGTGTGCGCCGGCGATGCCGGCGTAGACGGTGTTGATCTCGCACCCGGCCATGATCTCGGCCTCCTCCACCGCCTTCTTGATCCCCTCCATGGTGGCTTCGACATTGATCACGACGCCCTTCCTCAA
>JAPOQB010000810.1 GCA_026710965.1 Deltaproteobacteria bacterium
GCCGGTTCAGTCGATGAACCGCGCCAGGGTCTCGCCCCAGATGGCCTTGGTCACGTCGAGGCCGATGTTGCCCTGGGCGATGTCCTGGATGCGGGCCTCGTCGATGGGAAAGCTGAACTGTTCGTTGCGCATGCGCAGGCGCTGGATGCCGCGCTCCACCATGAGCCCTTTGGCGCCGTCCACCGCTTCCTGGGTGGTGAAGGCGTCGGCGATCTGGTAGATGTTGGCCGGCCCGTGGCCGCGCTCGTCGTCGAGCACCACGGTGAAGGCCTCGGCCAGCCGGTCGTTGAGCTCGTTGCCGCTCAATTGGGATGCTGCGTAGAACAGGCCGCAACTGCCGCCCTCGAGCAATCCCTGGGAGTTGATGAGCCGCGCCCAGGGTTCCTGGCGAGCCTCCTGCTCCTTGAACACCTCCGCCAGCCGCACCCATTCCTTCATGTCGGGCAGCGATGGATCCGGGGTCCAGCGGTTGTAGCGGCGCACCACTTCCTTGATGTCCACGGGCTCGCCGGTGAGCCATTCGATGATATCGACGCAACGGTTGCCGTGGTTGAGCTCCTGCTTGGTGCGGAAGAGGTTCTCTTCCAGCCAGTTCCGGTCCACGTCGCCGCCCCACTGGTCGACCCAGTACTGGTCCGACTTCATGAAGTCGGCGCCCACCTTTTCGACGACCTCCTTGAGGCCCGTGAAGGTGCTTTCGATTTCCCGGCCCGCCTGCTTGGTGAGCCACAGGACCTCCTTGTCGCCGTCCCGCTGATCCCAGTTGAAATAGGTTTCGGCGCCCTCCGCCTCGCCCGCGGCGAAGATCGCCGCCACCCGTGCCAGCTCGCGGGTCGCCCGTTCCGTGAAACCGTTCCCTGCCTCGCTCATCGCTCGTCTCCTGTTCCCTGGTTTTGTTTCTTGTTTATCGCCCGCCAGATGTTCTCCGGCTTGAGCGGCAGCGTCATGATCTTGACTCCCAGCGGCGCCAGCGCATCCTCTATCGCGCTGGCCAGCACCACCGGCGGGCCGATGGCGCCGATCTCCCCCACCCCCTTGAACCCGCCGGGAGTGAAAGGCATGGGCGTCACCATGTGATGGATCTCCAGGTCCGGCATCTCCGCCATGGACGGGATCAGGTAGTCGGCGAAGGTGCCGGACAGGAGCTGTCCCTGCTCGTCATACACCAGCTCTTCGAGAAACGCGCCCCCGACGCCGTGGGAGATGGCCCCGGTGATCTGGGTGTCGACGATCATCGGGTTCAACAGGTTGCCGGAGTCGTCCACGGTGAGGTACCGGAGGATCGTGGTCTCGCCGGTGGCGGCGTTCACTTCCACGTAGGCCACGTGGGCCGCGTAGGGAAAGGTCGAGAAGTTCGAGGTGCGGCCCTTGGCATCGGGCTCGAAGCTGGTGTTGGGGTTGATGAAATAATGGGTGTCGTGCAGGCCGGGGTCCATGTTCCCCGGCAGTTGGTTGATGGAGTAGTAGGCGATGTTGGCCACTTCCTTGACCGTCAGTGCCACGCCCGGCTTCTCCCGGTTCAGGATCATGCCGCCGGCGCAGTCGAGGGATTCGGGGTGGCAACGGAGTATGTGCGCCGCGATGGCCAGCATCTTCCGCCGCACCGCCTCGCAGGCCTTGATGGCGGCCGAGGTCGTCACCGTGGAGAACCGGCTGGCGTAGGAGCCGCTGGACGACGACACCAGCGCACTGTCCCCCTCGAACACCTGTACGTCCTCGAAGCGCACGCCCAGCCCGTCCGCCACCACCTGGGACAGGGTGGTCTTGTGGCTCATGCTCATGTTCACGTCACCCGAGAACACCCAGGCCTTGCCCACCGGGTCCAGCCGGACCGTCACGGTCTCGTAGCCCGCGTTGTAGGCGTTGGGCCGGAGCGAACTCAGGGGCTCCAGCAGAAACGCCAGTCCGACGCCCCGGTAGCGCCCCTCCAGGCGGCAGCGGTCCCGGTCCGCCAGCAGGCCGGCGTAGTCCGCCTCCGCCAGCGCTTTCCGCAGGCACGCGGGGTAGTCGCCGCTGTCGTAGGTGGACCCGGTCACGCAGGTGTAGGGAAACTCGTGGGGCTGGATCAGGTTGCGGCGCCGGATCTCGTCCTTGCTGAGGCCCAGCTCCAGCGCGGCCCGGTCCATCACCCGCTCCATGATGAAGTTGGACTCGGCCTTGCCGTTGGCCCGGTGGGGCCCGGCGGCGGTCTTGTTGGTGACCACGCCGAAGGAGGTGGTGGCGTAGTTGTCGACGCGGTAGGGCCCGGGAATGAAGTTGGCGGTGACGAAGGCCAGGGAGGTGCCGCCGCTGGGGTAGGCGGCGCCCAGGTCCACGATCACATGGGTCTTGAGGGCGGTGATGCGGCCGGCCCGGTCGAAGCCCGCCTCCACGTGGTCCACCTGCGCCCGGGAGTGGTGCGAGGCCACCATGTGCTCGCTGCGGCTCTCCCGCCAGCCCACCGGCCGGTTGAGCTGGAGCGACAAGAGCGGCATCAGCACCTCTTCGGGATAGAACGCCCACTTGATGCCGAAGCCGCCGCCCATGGTGGGCGAGATCACCCGGATCTTGAGGTCCGCGCGGCCGAGGGTTTCCAGCACCAGGTTGGGAAGCGCGTGCGGCACCTGGGTGGACGACCACAGCGTCAGCAGGTTGTCCCGCTGGTCGACGCTGGCGATGACTCCCCGGGGCTCCATCGGCGTCCCGGTGTAGCGGTGCTGGACGATGCGCTCCCGGATCACCACCGGGGCCGCCTCCAGCAGCTCCTCCACCGGCCCCTCGCTGAAACGGAACTCGTACTGGATGTTGTCGGGCCACTCCTCGTAGAGCCGGACGGTCCCCCGCTCCAGCGCGGCCTCCACGTCCACCACCGGCGGCAGGGGCTCGTATTCCACCCGCACCGCCTCCGCCGCGTCCGCCGCCGCGTAGCGGTCCTCCGACACCACCACCGCCACCGCCTCGCCCACGTGGCGCACCCGGTCCACCGCCAGGCCGTAGTGGTCGGCGAACCGCACCCGGGGGTAGTCGCTGGTGTAGGGCTTGGTCCGGGTGAAGGGGAAGGGCGCCAGGGGCCGGGACAGCCGCCGGACGTCCTCGCCGCTCATGGCCGCCACCACGCCGGGCTGCGCCAGCGCTTCGGACAGGTCCACCCGCGTCACGCGGGCGTGGGCGTAGGGGCTTCGGTGGATGGCGGCGTGGAGCATCCCGGGGACCTCGATGTCGCCGATATAGGTGTTCTTCCCCTGGATGGAGTCGAAGGACTCCTTGCGCTTGATGCTCTTGCCGACGTAGGTCGCCATGGTCGTCCAGCCTGGTGTTGTGTCTCCGCTCACCCTGAGCGTAGCGGAGCGCCAGCGGAGCGAAGTCGAAGGGCCGCCTGCTTGACGGCCTTGATGATGTTCAGATAGCCGGTGCAACGGCACAGGTTGCCGGAGTAGGCCCGGCGGATCTCATCGTCGGCGGGGTGGGAGTTCTCCTCCAGAAACGCCACCGTGGTCATCAACATGCCGGGGGTGCAGAAGCCGCACTCGAGCCCGTCGCATTCCCAGAACGCTTCCTGGATCGGATGCAGCTCGCCGTCTCCGGCCAGGCCTTCCACCGTGCGGATTTCGGCGCCCTGGGCCCGGGGCGCCAGCACCTGGCACGACTTCACGGTCAGGCCGTCCATGAGCACCGTGCAGGCGCCGCAGTTGCCGGTGTCGCAACCCACGTGGGTGCCCGTGAGGCCGGCCTTGTCGCGGATGAGGTCCACCAGCAGCAGACGCGGTTCCACCTCGAAGGAGTAGGCCTTGCCGTTGATGTTGGTGCTGACCTGGATCCTTTGCATCTTCGTCCGTCTTCAGCCGTCCCCGCCGGAAGCACCGTCCAGCCGCGCCCGCGCTCTTTGCCGCGCCAGCGTCAGGGCCCGGGTGACCACCACCGGGGTCATTCCGCTGCGGTAGTCGGCGGAGGCGTGGACGTCGCCCACCGGATCGGCGTCCTTGCCGGCCAGGGCCGCGGCTTCCGCCAGGTCCGCGTCCGTCAGCGTCGTGCCGTGGAGCGAGCGGCCCGCGGCTTCGCAGACGAAAGCCGTGGGACCCACCGCGCACAGGGCCACCCGGCTGTCCTGGCAGGTGCCGTCGGCGGCCAGGTTCACCAGCGCCGCGGCTCCCACCACGGCGTAGTCGCCGGCCCGGCGCGTGAGCTTGACGTAGGCGTGGCCCCATACACCGGCCGGAGCCGGTACGTCCACGGCCGTGACCATCTCGTCGTCGGCCAGGCAGGTGTCGAACGGTCCGGAAAAGAATTCATGGGCCGCGATGGTACGGCTGCCGCCGGCCGATCGGGCCGTCAGGGTCGCCCGCAGCGCCAGCACCGCGGGGGCGAGGTCGCCGGATGGGTCCGCCTGGCTCAGAGTGCCTCCGATGGTACCCAGGTTGCGGATGTGGATGTCCCCGATGCTCGCGGCGGCCTCGGAAAGGAGCGGCTGCCGTTGCCCAAGCGTGCGTTCGAGGGTGCGCTCCGTCACCAGGGCGCCCAACCGCACGGCATCGGCCTCCTCCTCGATGCCCTTCAATTCCCGGAGGCCGCCGATGTCGATGATCACCTCCGGCCGTATCAGCCGCAGCTTGAGCATCGGCAGGAGGGACTGCCCTCCCGCCATGAGACGCGCATCTTCGCCGTACTCACGGAGCAGCGCGAGCGCTTCGTCAAGCGATTCCGGCGCCCGGTACTCGAAGGGAGGAGGGATCATTGGAAGGGGGCGCTACCCGCGGGAGCGCGCCAGCTTCCACTCCTCGCCGCGGACACTCTCGTGGAAGAGCTCGTCCACGTCGGGGTCCTTCCTGATCATGCCCTGCTCGCGGGAGTAGCGCGCCAGCGTGCCGACGTTGTTGCGGTTGGTGTCGTTGAGCCCGTAGACCCACGGGTCCTCGCCCATCAGCTCGAGCTGCTCTTCCCAGGAGTCGCGGAAGAACGCCAACGGCACGATCCGGGGATTGTTCATCCGGTCGTAGGTCCACTGCTTGGCCTTCTCCAGCGCCACCATCATGTTCATCGGCACCCAGGGGTACTTGTCCACGATCTCCTGCTTGATGACCGTGGTGTGCATGATGGGAAAGATGCCGGTGCGCTGGAAGTAGTCCAGCTCGACCTGCTTGGGATCGTCGAAGATGCGCTTGACCCGGGTGTCGCCCTCCAGGATCGGCGCGAGGATATCCGGGTGGATGACCGCGTCCAGCTCGCCCTCGACGAGCATGTCCTCGACGCGCTTACCCTTGGGCAGGCGTTCCATCCGCAGTCCCGCGGGTGGATCGAAGGGCACATCCTCTTCCCTCTCGGCGCGCCACTCCAGGTCGGTGAACGGGACGCCGTACTCGTCCTGCAGGATGCCGCGGATCCACAGGAGCGCGGTGGCCTGCCAGTTCTTGAGCCCGATGGTCTTGCCCTTGAGGTCCTTGGGCTCCTTGATGCCCTTGTCGGCATTCACAAAGATGAAGCCGTGGCGGAACCGGCGGTGCAGGAACACCGGGATGGCGGTCAGGTCGTCCGCCTCGCCGCGATCCTTGGCCAGCAGGTAGGACGAGCACGATTGTTCGGCCACGTCGAACTCACGATACCGCGACACGCGCCAGTGTCGTGTGGACGAGTCCATGTCCGTCAGCACGGTCAGCTCGATGCCGTCCGGCTTGATCACGCCTTCCTTGAGGGCCCGGATACTCTCGTAGTCGCCGCAGGCCAGTGTCAGATGAAGTTTCTCGGCCATTCTCTTCCCTCCAGTGCATGCGCCCTTCAGTCGATGGCGAGCCGTTTGGCCCGCCGCACGAAATAGTCCCACATGCTGCCCAGTCGATGTGGCGTGTAGATCTGGTCGTACTTCTCGCGCGCCTCCTCGTCGCTGCTCCAGGTGGGATCTCCCGAGGCGCTGGCGAGGAGCTGGATGCGGCATGCCTTCTCCAGAAAGATGGCGTACAGGGTGGCGGTCTCCACCGATTCGGCCACCACGGTGGAGCCGTGGTTCTTCATCAGCACGGCCCGGTACCCTTCGAGCTTCCTGGCCAGCTCGATCCCAAGCTCGGGCGTCCGGATGAGGATCGTCGTGTAGTCGAAGAGGGGGAGACCGTCGTGGAAGATGGAGCCCTCGTGGCTCACCGGGCGCAGCCGCTGTCTCAGCGAGGCGAAAGCGGTGGCGTAGGGCGGATGGCTGTGGATGACGCAGTTCACGTCCGGGCGCGCCCGGTAGATCTCGGTATGGATGAAGACCTCGGAGTGGCGCTCGTATTCGCCCTCGACCTTGTTGCCGTCGAAGTCCACCTTGATGATGTGATACGGCCGGATCTCCTCGAAGCCGTAGCTGTGGGGCTTCATCAGCATGGCGTTCTCGCCCGGAATCCGGGCCGACACATGCCCCAGGATGTTGTCCCAGTGCCCTTCGAGGGCCAGGATGTTGCACGAGATCGCTACCTTGTCTCTCAACGCTACCAAGTCGTCCATGAAACCCCCTTGAACGGCGTCCTTCGACTTCGCTTCGCGAAGCCTGTCCTGAGCTTGACGAAGGGCTCAGGACGAACGGTTGAAAAAGCCTCTCTCCGTTCGTCCTGAGCGTAGCGAAGCGAAGTCGAAGGACTGCAAACTCCTATTCCCTAAGCCTGAACCGCTGTATCTTGCCGGTCACGGTCTTCGGCAAATCGTCCACGAACTCCACCCAGCGCGGGTACTTGTACGGCTCCAGACTGCCCTTGACGAAATCCTGGAGCTCCTGGGCCAGCCCGTCGGCACCCTGGTGCCCGGTGTTGAGGATGACGTAGGCCTTGGGCTTGATGAGCCCGTCGCCGTCGGCCTCGCCGGTCACCGCCGCCTCCAGCACCGCCGGGTGCTCCATCAGGGCGTTTTCCACCTCGATGGGCGAAACCCACAGGCCGCCCACCTTGAGCATGTCGTCGGAACGGCCGCAATACCAGAAGTAACCGTCGTCGTCCCGGTAGTACGTGTCGCCGGTCTTGAGCCACTCCCCAAGCATGGTGCGCTGGGTCTGCTCGTGCTTGTTCCAGTAATAGGGTGCGGTGGCGTCGCCGCTGACGTACAGGTTGCCCACCTCGCCGTTGGGCACCTCCCGTCCCTCATCGTCCACCACCTTGGCCACGAACGCCGGCGTCACCTCGCCGCTGCTTCCCGCCTTGGCCCGCCCCGGCCGGTTGGCGAGGAAGTCGTGGGTTGCCTCGGTGGAGCCTACGACGTCCAGCAGCTCCACCCCGACTTTGTCCCGCCACTGGTTGAAGAGGGCGGGCGGCAGCGGCTCGCCCGAGGACAGACAGACCTTGAGGGAGCTGAGGTCGTACTCCTTCTCCACCCGCAGCATTCGGGAATAGAGCGTCGGCACCGAGAAGAAAAAGGTCGGCCGGTACCGCTCGATGGTTTGGAGGATTTTCTCCGGTTCCGGCCGTTCGGGCCACAGCACGCCGGCGGCGCCGAAGCGGAAGGGGAAATAGAGGGAGTTGCCCAAACCATAGGAGAAGAACAACTTGGAGGCGGACAGGCAAACGTCGTCCTCGGTCATGCCGAGCACCGGTTTCACGAACAGATCGGTGATGGTGATCATGTCGTGCTGGAGGTGGACCGCGCCCTTGGGATTGCCCGTGCTACCGGAGGTGTAGTTCCACATGACGACGTCGTCGCGTCCCGTGGGCTCGGCTTCGAGGTCCGTAGACTGGCCTTCCAGCAGGGCATCCCAGGACATTGCCTCGCCCCGCGGCGTTCCCACCACCACCACGTGCCGCAGGTGGCGCGGCCTTTCACCGATGGCCTCGATCTCGGGCAACGCGGACTCGTGCACCACGACGATGCGGGCCCGGCTGTCGTTCAGGAGATACTCGTAGTCCCCGGCTTTCATCCAGGGATTCA
>JAPOQB010000419.1 GCA_026710965.1 Deltaproteobacteria bacterium
ACGGACGCCCCTGATGTTGCAAATGGAGGACACCGAGTGCGGTGCCGTCTGTTTGGGCATTGTGCTGGCCTATTTCGGCCGTTGGGTCTCTGTGGAGGAGTTGCGTGAAGCATGCGCCGTGAACCGGGACGGTTGCGATGCCGCGGACATTGCCCGCGCCGCGCGCCACTATGGACTGGAGTCCCGCGGATGGAGACAGGAACCTGAGCAACTGCTCAATATGAAGATGCCGCTCATCATCTTCTGGGAGTTCAACCACTTCCTGGTGCTGGAGGGGTTCCGAGGTAGCAGCTACTTGTTGAACGACCCGGCCAATGGGCACCGGGTAGTGGATCAGGAGGAGTTCGACCAGGGATTTACCGGCGTCGCTTTGAGCTTCGAGGTCGCCCCGGAGTTCCGGCGGGGCGGGGCTAGGCCGGGGGTGTGGCGACGACTATGGCCGTGGCTGTCGGATGTGACCGGGCCGATGGCCTTTGCGTTGGCCTGTGGGCTGTTACTGACGATCCCGGCCCTGACCCTGCCGTTTCTGCTGGGCATATTCGTCGACCACGTCCTGAGCGGCCAGGAGCCGCAGTGGGCGGACGCGGTGATAGGGGGCGTAATCGGGGCCGGCGTGCTGATCTACCTGCTCACTTGGTTGAGGCAACGCTGCTTCAGACTGCTCGCCGTTCGTCTCTCCGTGGACCATGCGGACCGCTTCATCAGGCTGCTGTTCCGGTTGTCCATGAGGTTCTTCACCCACCGGTTCGCCGGAGACATCACCTCCCGTGTCCAGCTGATCGACCAGATCGCCGTCGTGGCGACCGAACAGTTTGTCGGGGTGATCATCGAGCTTTTAACCAGCCTGGTGTTCTTGGCGTTCCTGTTTGTCTACGACCCACTGCTGGCGGCGGTAGTAGGCGCATTGGGTGCTGCCAACGCAGTCCTCATGCGCCTGCTGACCCGTTCCCGGGTGGGGGAGAACCGACGCTTGCAGCGTGAGCGGGGTAAACTGTACGGCGTGGGAATGTACGGTCTGGCCACCATTGACAGCCTTCAGGCGGTGGGCAGGGAGAATGATTTCTATGCCCACTGGACCGGCTACCAGGCCAGGGAACTGCTTGCGCGACAGCACTTTGCTGAGATCGGTCACGTGATGGGGGTACTGCCAGGCGTGTTCACGCTACTGGGCAACGCCGTGGTCCTCGGCGTGGGCGGGTGGCGGGTGATGAGCGGCGACCTGACATTGGGCATGATGATGGGGTTCTACGTGCTGGCGGTGCATTTTCTCTTGCCGATCGGCCGGTTTGTCCAGTTCGCGGATCTGTTCCAGATCCTGGAAGCCAACCTCCAGCGTCTTGAAGACGTCCTGGATGCGCCGGAGGACGTGTCCTTTCAAGAGTCCCGAGAAGCGAATCCCCAGAGTCGCGCGGCCTTCGCGCGGCGGCTGCGGCTCACCGGACAATTGGAGATGTGCAACGTGGAGTTCGGCTACAAGGCCAACCGGGAACCACTTCTGAGGGACTTCAACCTGATCATCGAACCCGGCCAGCGTGTGGCTGTCGTCGGGCCGACCGGTTCGGGCAAGTCGACACTAGCGTTGCTGGTGATCGGCATCCATCAGCCGTGGTCCGGGGAGATACTCATAGACGGCCATCCTCGTAGCGAAGTCCCGAGGCGTCTGTTCACCAACTCCGTGTCGATGGTCGACCAACGCATCTTCCTGTTCAGCGGCACCGTGCGGGAAAACCTGACGATGTGGAACCCGGAGACTCCTGACCAAGACCTGGTGGCTGCGGCCATGGACGCGGACATCCATCAAGAGGTCATAGCACGGGCACAGGGCTACAATTCGTTTGTAGAAGAGGGTGGCCGGAATTTCAGCGGTGGCCAGCGGCAACGCTTGGAGATCGCCCGCGCCCTCGTAGGTAATCCGTCTTTGCTGATTCTGGACGAGGCCACCAGCGCCCTGGACCCGATAACCGAGGTGCGCATCGACGACGCCCTGAGACGCCGTGGATGCAGTTGCCTGATCATCGCTCACCGCCTGAGCACCATCCGGGACTGCGATCTCATCGTGGTGCTCGACGGGGGACGCGAGGTGCAGCGAGGCACCCACCAGCAACTCATGGAAGACCTGAACGGCCTTTACCGCCATCTGATAGAAACGGAATGAAGAACGATCACCAGGACGCGCAGGACTCAGACCGGCTGGCCCGTTTGGCGGCCCATGGAGAACTGATTGTCGGCGGCGCCAACAGGCCCATCCGTCTTTCTGATCCCGACGTATTCTGGTTTGTCGAGCGGGGGTCCGTGGACGTATTTTCTGCCCATCTCAGCGACGACGGTGTCCCGACCGACTTCAAGCACATGCTGCGGGCCAACTCCGGGCGGCTGTTGTTCCCTGTTGCGGAGGACGCCGCCGGCAGCGTGCTGGTGGCCAAGGGACTGCCGGACTCTGCCCTGCATCGTACGCCGATTGAGGCGCTGGCCGGCGCAGGGGCGGACGCACAGGTGGTGCAGCAAGTGGACGCCTGGATCTCCGACCTCTCCCAAGCCGTGGCACGGGACATCACCTACCGCCCACAGATCGACCGACTCATCGCAGACGACTCGGAGGAAAACATCGAGGGTGTGGAGACGCTGTCGGTGCGACAAGGGGTGGTGTGGGTCTCGAGCGAAGATGGAAGTCTGGCGTACATGAGCACCGAGGAGCCAGAACCAGCGGGGTCCGGCCTGGTGCCTGTGACTACCGCAAGCTGGGTCGATGTCCAGCGTCCCTCAAGGGTGAGATGTACTTCATCGCATGGGTTGCAGCGGGAAGGGCGGTTGATCGCAGCCTTGGCTGAGTTCAACAGGCTTGCTCAGAGGGCTGACGACCTGAACCGGCGTCTCCTTTTTGCCGACGTTGCCAACCTTCAGAAGGCAGGCGCACGGTTCCGGCATAAGAGCGAAGAAAGGGCACGGCGCAGCCTGTTTGGAGTCCTGGACCAGCACCGCATGGAGGCTGAAGAGGACCTGAAGCTGCCGGGAGCATTGAAGCACATCGGGAGACACGAAGGCATCACCTTCCGCATGCCTGAGGACCAGTCGCCCCGCCGGACGTCTGCGGACGAGGGGCCTTCCCTCGCAGAGATTCTGCTCGTCTCGGGCGTCCGTATCCGACGGGTCTCCCTCCGCACTGAGCAGCGTTGGTGGCTCGGCGACAGCGGCGCGATGCTGGCCATGCGCTCCAGGGACGGCGCGTCGGTAGCTCTGATACCCGGTCCACTGGGACGCTACCGAATGATCGATCCTGAGTCCGGCCGCAGCAGGCAAGTCGATGCCCGCGATGCCGCCTCGTTGGAGGGGGACGCCTACTTCTTCTATAGTCCGCTGCCTCACAACCGTCCTGCTGATGCTCATCAATTTCTACGCTTGGCCTTCCATCGGGTCACAGGCAACTTGGCTTGGCTAGTGGGTACCGGGGTGCTCGCCGGTCTGGCGGCGCTGGCTCCTGCGGTGCTTCTCGGTGTATTCGTGGAACAGGTCCTGCCATCCGGCTCCCTGCGCTTGCTCGGGACCGTGACCGTGGCGGTGGTCTTGGCGACTCTGACCCTTGGCATACTGCGAATGTTCCAGAACACGGCACTTATGCGGTTCGAAGGCCGTAGCGCGGCGCGTATGGGTGCTGCCCTTTGGGACCGTATATTGGACCTGCCATCGCACTTCTTTCGCCGCTTCACCGCGGGGGATCTGGCCACCCGCGCCATGGCGTTTCACGAATTACGCGATCAAGTCTCGGGCGTCGTTGCCGGCGCCCTGTTGTCAGTCGTCTTCCTGCTGCCCACGTTTATATTGCTGTTCCTCTATAACGCGACCTTCGGGTGGCTGTGCTTGGGGTTGGGGCTGGCCTCGTTGGGAACCACTTTAGGGCTTGGCCTGTTACAGGTGCCGCACCACAGGCAGCGGCTCGTCGTCACGCGCAAACTCGCAGGGGTGCTCCTTCAACTCATCGGCGGGGTCGCAAAGCTGCGCACCACGGGTTCGGAGGCATCTGCCTTCACCATGTGGGCCGAAGGGTACCAAGACCAGAAGCAGGCGGAGATGCGGATCGGCGTTTACAACGAGCATTTGGTGGCGTTCACCGCGGCGGCCCCAATCTTTGCAACGGCTGCGCTGTTCATGGTGGGGGCCGGCACCGGCGAAAACGGGTTGCCGGTGGGGAGTTTCCTCGCGGTCTATGCCGCCTTCATGGTGTTCTACGGCGCGGTTTCCCAACTGGGGCTCGTCTTCTCTGCCCTCGCCGCCATTTTGCCGGCCGCCGAACAGGTGGCTCCCATCCTTGCCGAGCCGCGCCGGAATCTTTCCACAGGCCTGGCAACGCCCCAGCTCAAGGGCGAGGTTCATCTGGACCACGTGACGTTCCGCTACAGCGACGCCGGGCCGCTGGTTCTCCAGGACGTCTCGATTCATGCCCGCCCCGGCGAATTCATCGCCCTCGTCGGCGCGTCCGGCTCCGGCAAAAGCACCATCTTCCGGCTAGCCCTAGGGCTCGAGAAACCGCTCTCCGGCTCGGTGTATTACGACGGCCACGCCCTCGATCAACTCAACTGGACGACGGTGCGCAGTGGGATTGGGGTCGTCGTGCAGGATGCGCCTCTCCGTCCCCGAACGGTGCTCGACAACATCATTGGAATAGACGGTGATCTGACCGTGGACGATGCCTGGCAAGCCGCGCGGCTCGCCTCGATGGACAGCGACATCGCGGCGATGCCTATGGGCATGTTTACCGTCACCAGCGCCAGTTCGGGAGTCTTCTCCGGCGGGCAGACGCAGCGCATCATTTTGGCTGGTGCATTGGCGCGCACCCCC
>JAPOQB010000462.1 GCA_026710965.1 Deltaproteobacteria bacterium
CCGCCCGCCGCGAACAAGAGCGCGGCGCGTCTCTCCGCGCTCACCCACGCCACCAGGGCCGTGGCGGCCAGGACAACAGGCGTACCGAAGAAGGCCGGGGCGAAGACCCAATTCCGCACGTTGGCATTCATGGCCTGCATCGCCACGATGGCGACGTTGGGATCCGTGATGTCGAGTCCCCACAGAGTCGAGCAGACCCAGGCATAGAAAAAGCCGAAGACGGCGCCCGAAAACAGCAGGGACAGAACGGCTATCGGTTTCAACAGAACGTGCATACAACCAACCCCCTGGTCGAAGCCTATCAATCGGCGCCAGCCGGTCAACATTCGACGGGCACGATGTTATGAATCAGGGATCGTTTGAGAGTACTTGGCGAAACCGGGAGGAACGTTGGCAAAGGGATCGAAGCGCAGGCTTCCGATGGTGTACGTGGACGAGTCCGGGATTCACGGCGACGGGCTTTTCGCCGGCGAAAGGATCCGGCATGGCCGGCGCATCATCGAGTACACGGGCGAGAAAATCCCCTCGGGCGAAGGCACCACCCGGTCGAGGGACGACGAAGAGCTGACTTATATCTTCACCCTCAACGACAAGTTCGACGTGGACGGCTCCGTGAACGGCAATGAAGCGCGGTTCGCCAACCATTCGTGCGACGGCAACACCTACGTGGACATCATCCGCGGCCGGATCTGGTTCATCGCCGAGCAGACCATCGAGGAAGGCGAGGAGATCACCTTCGACTACCGGCTCCAGGGCGAAGAGCTGTACGAGTGCATCTGCGGCACCGCGCGTTGCCGCGGGTACATGAACGACAAGGACGACGAGCTGGTGAAGGCGGCAAAGGCCGAAAAGCGCAGGGCGTGAACCCGGCCGCCTTCCCTCCCTGTTGCCATCCGGCCGTCTCCTGCCTTCCGATGCCTGCTTCCCATCCATTCAGCGAGACGGATCTGAAACAACTCCGGGATCGGGGCATCTCCGCCGAGCGGGCCGCGGGGTATCTGGCGACCCTTGCGGAAGGCCTGCCCCACGCGGTCCTGGACCGTCCCTGCACCAGGGGTGACGGGATCACGGTCATCGATGACGGCGAACTGGCGCGCCTGTGCGGGCGCGGCGACGAGGCGGCGCGGTCCGGAAGGCTGACCAAGTTCGTGCCTGCCTCGGGGGCGGCCTCCCGGATGTTCCAGGCGCTGCTGGCGGCCAGGAGCGCGGCAACGGATGCGGCGGCCACGGTCGAGGACCTTCGAGGCCGCCCGGAGTACCCGGCGTTGCGGGAGTTCATGGCCCGGCTCGAACGCTTCGCATTCTATCCCGACCTGGAGGCGACCCTCGAACGCAATGGCAAGCATTTGCAACCGCTGCGCGATGCCGGGCGAATTCGTGAAGTCCTGGACTGCCTGTTGGACGCCGAAGGACTCGGCTATGCCGGGCTTCCCAAGGCCCTGATCCCGTTTCATCGCTATCCCGGCGATTGCCGCACGCCGGTGGCCGAGCACCTGGTGATGGCCCGGGCGTATGTCCGGGACCGCGGCGGTACGGCGCGCGTTCATTTCACCGTCTCCCCGGAGCACCGCGAGGCGATGGAACGGCACGTCGCATCGGTATGCCGGCGTTATCAGGACCGCGACACCCGCTTCAACGTGACCCTTTCGGAACAGCGGCCCGATACCGACACCCTGGCGGCCACCCTCGACAACCAGCCGTTCCGGGAACCGGACGGCGGCCTGTCGTTCCGGCCCGGCGGCCATGGCGCGCTGCTGGCGAACCTCAACGACCTCGGGGCCGACATGGTCTTCATCCAGAACATCGACAACATCGCGGTGGATTCCGGTGCCGCCATTGGCTGCCGGAAGGCCCTGGCCGGACTGCTGGCGGAGCTCCAGACCCGCGCGTTCGACTATCTCCACCGGCTCCGCCCCGAAGCGGGGCCGTCGTTGCTCGACGAGGCGTTCCACTTCGTCCGCGCCACGCTGTCGGTGTCGCCACCGGCGACCGTCACGCGCGCGCCCGCCGCCGAGCGGGTGCGTTTCCTGCGGGAAACCCTGGACCGTCCTTTCCGGGTGTGCGGCATGGTGCCGTCCGCCGGAGAGCCGGGCGGCGGCCCCTTCTGGGTCCGGGGCTCCGATGGCACCTGCTCGCTTCAGATCGTCGAGTCCTCGCAGGTGGACGTGGCAACCCCGAGTCAGTGGAAAGTCTTTGCCGCTTCCACCCACTTCAATCCCGTGGATCTGGTCTGCGCCGTCCGCAGCCACTCCGGAGCGAGCTTCGACCTCACGCGCTTCAGCGATCCGCGGAGCGCCTTCGTCTCCATCAAGTCCAGCGAGGGACGCCAGCTCAAGGCGCTGGAACACCCCGGGCTCTGGAACGGCGGCATGGCACGATGGAACACGGTGTTCGTCGAGTTGCCGCCCGAGACCTTCGCGCCGGTGAAGACCGTGCTGGACCTGCTGCGGCCGGAGCATCAAGGGCGCTGAAGCGGGCGCGGGCCGCGAGGGCGTCCCACCCTCAACGAAGACAGGATGCCCTCGCTCCCTTCCTCTCCTCCGCACATTGAAATGGACGCCATGCAAGTCTATATTCCAGATATCTTTCGACATGACCCAGCAAGCGGCCCGTAACCAGGCCAATCCAGTCTTTCGGAACAGCCGAAGCCGCGTACCGCGGGAGGAAGGTGTTCATGACGATATTCGGCACGCGGTTCTGGCGGCGCAACGCGGACGGGGAGCCCGCCGGCGAGGAAAAGAGGAGCGACATGTCCAGCGCCACGCAAGAGTCCGTTATGGAAGCCTTGAAGACCGTGCAGGATCCCGAGATCCACAAGGACATCGTCACCCTCGGCATGGTGAAGGACCTGGCGGTGTCCGGCGGCAAGGTGTCGCTGACGGTGGAGCTGACCACGCCGGCGTGTCCCCTCAAGGACCAGATCCAGGCCGACGTGGAGCGGGCCCTGACGCCGCTGGGGATCACGGAGGTGGCCCTCGAGTTCGGCGCCCAGGTGCGCGGCAGCAAGGCCGGCGCGGGCACCACGGACCTCTTGCCGAGCGTCAAGAACATCGTGCTGGTGGCGTCCGGCAAGGGCGGCGTGGGCAAGTCCACGGTGGCGGCCAACCTGGCGGTGGCGCTCAAGATGCACGGCGCCTCGGTGGGCCTGCTGGACGCGGACATCTACGGACCGTCGGTGCCCATTCTCATGGGTGTGCGAGAGGAGCCGGAAAAGGTGGAAGTGGAGGGCGGCTTCAAGCTGGCGCCGCCGGTGGCTCACGGCCTCCCGGTGATGTCCATCGGCTTCTTCCTCGAACCGGACCAGGCGGTGATCTGGCGCGGTCCCATGCTCGGCAAGGCGTTGCAGCAGCTCATGTCCGACGTGCAGTGGGGCGAGCTGGACTACCTGGTGGTGGACATGCCGCCGGGCACCGGAGACGTGCAGATCACCTTCTCGCAGCAGCTCAAGTGCAGCGGCGCGGTGCTGGTGGCCACGCCGCAGGACGTGGCCCTGGCCGACGTGGTGCGGGCCAAGTCCATGTTCGACAAGGTCCAGATCCCCATCGTCGGGATGGTGGAGAACATGAGCTACTTCGTGTGCGACGGGTGCGACAAGCAGCACGAGATCTTCTCCCGGGGCGGGGCCAAGCGGGCCGCCGATTCCTTCGGAGTGCCCTTTCTCGGCGAGATCCCCATGGTGTCCGCCATCCGCGAGTGGGGCGACAAGGGCGTGCCGATCCTGGCGCGGGAACCCGACTCGCCGACGGGCCAGGCATTCCTGGAGGTGGCCGCGCGGCTGGCCGGCCAGCTTTCCATCGCCTCCGAGGCGGCCGACAAGGCCCCCGGCCTCAAGATCGTGACGAGTTGACCGCGGGACGTTCGTGGCCGTTCCCGTAGAGATCAATCACGTCAAGGCCCAGGGCATCGTCCGGATCACCTGGGACGACGGGCACTCGGGCGAGTATCCCAGGGAACACCTGAGGGGCTACTGCCCGTGCGCGCTTTGCCAGGGGCACGAGGCCGCCATCGAGAAGCGTTTCGTGGAAGTGCCCGATGTAGGCCTCGAGGCGATCGAACCGGTGGGCAACTATGCCATCTGTTTCCGCTGGAGCGACGGACACATGACCGGGATCTATACCTTCGACTATCTGCGCTCGTTGTGTCCGTGCAGCGAGTGTGAAAAAGTCGAGCAGGAGGAAAAATGATTACCAAGGAACAAGTCTACGAGGCCCTGCAGGACTGTTACGATCCCGAGATCCCGGTAAACATCGTGGATCTCGGCCTGGTGTACGACGTCGAGGTCGAGGACGACACCGTGGCGATCAAGATGACCCTGACCACGCCGGGATGCGGCATGGGCGGCATGATCGCCTCCAACGCCCAGTCCCTGATCATGGAAATCCCCGGCGTCAAGGAAGCCAACGTGGATCTGGTGTGGGATCCACCCTGGGACCCCAGCCGGATCAGCGAAGAAGCGCGCGAAAAGCTCGGCATCGGCTAGGTCGGGGATCGCGACGGGCCATCCCTCATCCCTTCCCCTACCCAACATGGATCAGGGCTGGATACACGTCCGGGGCGCCAGGCAGAACAACCTCAAGGACCTCGACCTCCAGATTCCCCTCAACGCACTGACGGTGGTCACCGGCGTCAGCGGGTCGGGCAAGTCCACCGTCGCCTTCGATATCCTCTACGCGGAGGGTCAGCGCCGTTACGTCGAGAGCTTCTCGGCCTACGCCCGGCAGTTTCTCGATCGCATGGAGAAGCCGGACGTCGACGCCATCGAGAACATTCCGCCCACCATCGCCATCGACCAGACCCGCCCGGTAAAGACCTCCCGGTCGACAGTCGGCACCATGACCGAGCTGTACGACCACCTGAAGCTGCTGTTCGCCAAGATCGGCATCCTCCATTGCTCGGGCTGCGGCAAGGTCATCGCCAAGGACAGCGCCCCGTCCATCGTGAGGCAGCTCCAGGCCCGGGGCGAGGGGGTGCGATGGGTCCTGACCTTCCCGGTGTCCGTGCCGTCGTCGTTGCCCTGGGAAGACGTCAAGGAAAGCCTGCTGCAGGCCGGGTTCCACCGGCTCCTGCGGGACCGCGCCCTGGTGGACCTGGAACAGATCGACGCCGCGCCCGGCGCGGTCGTCGACGTCGTAGCCGATCGTTTCGCGTACCGCCCGTCCACGCGGAAGCGGGTCACGGACTCGCTGGAACAGGCCTTTCAGTTCGGCAAGGGGCGGCTGGACCTGCACGAGGTGGAACAGGACTGGCGCCGGGAAGGCTTCAGCAACCGCCTGCACTGCTCCGCCTGCGATCTGTCCTACGCCGAGCCCCAGCCCAATCTCTTCTCCTTCAACAGCCCGCTCGGGGCGTGCGAGACCTGCCATGGATTCGGCCGCTCCATCGACCTCGACCTCGACCTGGTGATCCCGGACCCCTCCAAGTCCATCGCCGAGGGGGTGATCAAGCCATGGACCACCCGGGTCGCGCGCTGGGAGGTACGGGAGCTCAAGAAGTTCTGCGGGCGCCGGGGTATCTCGCTGGAGCAGCCCTGGGCCGAGCTGGACGAAGAGCACCGGCGGCTGATCATCGACGGCGAAGGAAGCTGGCACGACGGCAAGTACTACGGCGTCCGCGGCTGGTTCGAGTGGCTGGAGCGGAAGAGCTACAAGATGCACGTCCGCGTTTTCCTGGCCCGCTACCGCCGTTACGTCACCTGCACCGAGTGCCAAGGCACCCGGCTCAAGCCCGAGGGCCTGAACTTCCGCATCGCCGGCCGCACCATTGCCGACGTGAGCCGCATGAGCGTGTCCGACGCCCATGGCTACTTTCAGTCGCTGGATCTCGATTCCGGGCGCGACCAGGTGGCAAGCCTGGTGCTGCACGAGATCCGCCGCCGCCTGGACTACCTCTTGGGCGTGGGCCTGGACTACCTGACCCTCGACCGGCAGTCCCGGACCCTGTCCGGCGGCGAGCTCGAACGGGTGGACCTGACCACCGCCATCGGCTCGTCCCTGGTGAATACGCTGTACGTGCTGGACGAGCCTTCCATCGGGCTGCATCCGCGCGACAGCCACCGTCTGGTGGAGATCCTTCACCGCCTCCGCTCCAACAACAATACCGTGGTGGTGGTGGAGCATGACCCGGAGATCATCAAGGAGAGCGACTACGTCATCGACCTGGGTCCCCGGGCGGGCGAGCACGGCGGCGAGGTAGTGTTCGCCGGCCCCTATGACGAGCTGCTGGCCAGTCAGACCTCCCTCACCGCCGATTACCTCACCCAGCGCAAGAGCATTCCGCGGCCGGTCCGTCACCGCCCGCGGATACCGGGGCGCACCCTGGACATACGCGGCGCCCGGGCCAACAACCTCAAGCACATCGACGTGAGCATTCCCCTGGGCCGGCTGGTGTGCGTCACCGGCGTGTCCGGCTCGGGCAAGTCGAGCCTGGTGGACGAGGTCATCGCCCGCAACATCCGCCGCCTCAAGGCCTCGCCGCTGGCGACCCTGACGGACTGCGACGAGATCCGCGGCGTCGACCGGGTGCCCGAGGTGATCCTGGTGGACCAGTCGCCTCTCGGCACCACCCCCCGGTCGAACCCGGTCACCTACATGAAGGCGTTCGACCCCATCCGGCGGCTGTTCGCCGGCGTGGACCTGTCACGGTTCCGGGGCTACACGCCCTCCACCTTCTCCTTCAACGTGGAGGGCGGACGGTGCGAGTCGTGCCGCGGCGAGGGCTTCGAGAGGATCGAGATGCAGTTCCTTTCGGACGTCTTCGCCACCTGCTCGGAGTGCGGCGGCGCCCGCTACCGGCAGGAGGTCCTCGAGGTCACCTACCGGAACAAGAACATCCACGACGTGCTGGGCCTCACCATCGCCGAGGCCATGAAGTTCTTCGGTGACCAGCCGGAGGTCGTGCGCGGGCTCCGGCCGCTGGCCCGCGTGGGCCTCGACTACCTCCGGCTGGGCCAACCCGTCACCACCCTTTCCGGCGGCGAGTCCCAGCGCCTCAAGCTGGCCTCCCACATCGCCCGGGCGACCCGCACCGGAACGCTCTTCATCTTCGACGAGCCCACCACCGGCCTGCACTTCCACGACATCCGGCGGCTGCTCTCGGCCCTGCAGGAGCTCATCGACCAGGGCCACTCGGTGATGGTGATCGAGCACAACACCGAGGTCATCAAGTGCGCCGACCACATCATCGACCTCGGGCCCGAGGGCGGCGACGGCGGCGGCGAGGTGGTGGCCACGGGGACGCCGGCGGAAGTGGCGGCGGTGGAACGGTCCCACACCGGGCGCTACCTCAAGGAACACCTGGACCCATCATCGTCCCGGTTCGCCCCGACCCTGGCCAAGACCCCCCCGCGCCGGTCCCGGGCGAGACGGCCGGACGGCCCGGCGGCCATCCGCATCGTCGGCGCCAAGGAGCACAACCTCAAGGACATCGACGTAGACATCCCCCGGGACCGGCTGGTGGTGGTGACCGGCCTCAGCGGCTCCGGCAAGTCGTCGCTGGCCTTCGACATCATCTACGCCGACGGCCAGCGGCGCTACATCGACAGCCTCTCCGCCTACGCGCGGCAGTTCATGAAGATCATGGCCCGGCCCAACGTCGACGTGCTGGCGGGCATTCCGCCCACCGTGGCCATCGAGCAGCGCCTGAGCCAGGGGGGCCGGAACTCCACCGTGGCCACCGTGACCGAGCTCTACCACTACCTGCGGCTGCTGTACTCCAAGGTGGGCAAGCAGCACTGCATCCAGTGCGGCGGCGCCATCACCTCGCTGTCCCGCAGCAAGATCCTCGACCGGGTGGGACGCAAGTACCGGGGCAAGGAGATCACCGTGCTGAGCCCGGTGGTGCGCGGACGCAAGGGCTATCACAAGGACGTGATGATGGCGGCCCGGCGCCTCGGTTACGGCCGCGCCCGCATCGACGGCGCCATGACCGCCCTCAACGCGTCGCTGCTCCAACAAGGGCTCGGGCGTTTCCACGAGCACGACATCGACATCATGGTGGGCACCGCCCGGGCCGGCCGCGTAAGCATGGAGACGGTGCTGGGACAGGGGCTGCGCCTCGGCAACGGGGTCATTCACGTGCTCTCCGAGGGCGCCGAGGAAGTCTACAACGAGCGGCTCTTCTGCCGCGCCTGCGGCGTCGGCTACGAGCCGCTGGACCCGCGGCTGTTCTCCTTCAACAGCCGGCAGGGGGCCTGCCCGGACTGCCACGGCGTGGGCTCCTCCGAGGAGTTCGACGCCGAGTTGCTGGTCCCGGACCCCGGGCTGAGCCTCACCGACGTGGTGAACCGGCTGTGCGCGGAGGCGCCCGAAGGGCGCGCCGGCCTCAAGCGGCGGCTGAACCAGTTCCAGGGCGAGCTTCAACAAAAGCTCGGCGTTCCCGGCGACGCCCCCATCGGCGCGCTGCCGGCGAAGCAGCGGGAGGCGCTGCTCAACGGGCGCGCGCGCCCGGCGGTCACCGGCCTCGTCGGCACGCTGGCCGGGCTCCGGGTCAAGAGCGACGGCGCCCTCGCCGGCTATCTGAACTCGTTCATGAGCGAGCGCGCGTGCACGGCCTGCGAGGGGGCGCGGCTCAATGCGCGGGCGCGCAACGTCCGCGTCGCCGGCAGGGCCATCTGGCAGCTCACGGCCTTGTCCGTGAAGGAGGCGCTGGGCCGCTTCGCGTCACTGGAGGAACGCCTCGTCCGGCACAGCGCGGACAAGGAACGGCTGGTGCTGGAGAAGACCCAGAAGGAGATTCATCACAAGCTGCGGTTCCTGGACGAGGTGGGGCTCGGCTACCTGACGCTGGACCGCCGGGCCAACTCGCTCTCCGGCGGCGAGGCCCAGCGGGTGCGGCTGGCGGCGCAACTGGGCTCCAACCTGCGCGGCGTCTGCTACATCCTGGACGAGCCCACCATCGGCCTCCACACTCGCGACAACCACCGGCTGCTGGCCACCCTGAGACGGCTGGTGGAGGCGGGCAACTCCGTGCTGGTGGTGGAGCACGACGAGGCCACCATCCGGGCGGCGGACGTGCTCGTGGACCTCGGGCCCGGCGCCGGGGTGCGCGGCGGCCGGGTCGTGGCCATGGGCACGCCCGAAGAAGTGTGCGCCAATCCGGCCTCGGTCACCGGGGCGTTCCTGGGAACCTCCAGGCGGCGGCTCTGGCCGGAACGGCCGCTCAGGGGCGGCGAGTGGCTGGTGGTAAACGGCGCCCGGGAGAACAATCTCAAGAACCTCAAGGTGCGACTGCCTCTGGGCATGTGGACCTGCGTCACCGGCGTCTCCGGCTCGGGCAAGAGCACCCTGGTGAAGGAGGTGCTGTTCAAGGGGCTCAAGGCCAGGCTGGGCCAGAACGCCGGCCGGCCGGGGCGGCACGAGGAACTCGCCGGCTGGGACCCCATCGAGCGGGCCGTGGAAGTGGACCAGACGCCCATCGGCAAGACCCCGCGCTCGGTGCCCGCCTCCTACGTCGGGTTCCTGGACGAGATCAGGCGCGTCTACGCGCTGCACCCGGAGGCGCGCATGCGCGGCTACACTCCCAGCCGTTTCTCCTTCAACGTGAGCGGCGGACGCTGCGACGAGTGTGCCGGCCAGGGCAGGATCAAGAAGGAGATGAGCTTCCTTCCCGACGTGTTCGTGAACTGCGACGGGTGCGGGGGCCAGCGCTTCAACGAAGAGACCCTGTCGGTGAGGTTCAACGGCAGGAACATCGCCGAGGTGCTGCAGATGACCGTGGAGGAAGCGGTGGAGTTCTTTCGCTCCTTCCCCAAGGCCTACCGCCCGCTGAAGCTGCTGGACGACATCGGCATGGGCTATATCACCCTGGGACAGGCCAGCAACACCCTGTCCGGCGGCGAGGCCCAACGCATCAAGCTCGCCTACGAGCTCGGCAAGGAATCCCGCGGCAAGACCCTCTACATCCTCGACGAGCCCACCACCGGCCTCCACTTCGCCGACGTCGAGAAGCTCATCGACATCCTCCACCGCCTGGTGGACGCCGGCAACACCGTCATCACCATCGAGCACAACCTCGAAATCATCAAGGACGCTGACTACCTCGTGGACCTCGGCCCCGAGGGCGGCGACAAGGGCGGCCGCGTGGTCGCCCACGGCCCCCCGTCCAAGGTGGCGCAAGACGGCAAACGGTCCTACACGGCCCGGGCGCTGCGGGAGTATCTCGCGGCGAACGGGGCGGGGTAGCGGTAGCTAACTCCGGCCCAGGGACGGGTGTTTGCATTTGCCGGCCAAAACGGAAAGAAAGGGAACAGACTTCACTGGCAGATCTCAGGAGGAAACACATGATCATCGAGATGAGAACCTATACGCTCAAGCCCGGCAAGACGCCGGACTTCGAGAAGGCGTTCGAGGAGGGGTTGGAGCACCGCGCCAAGATTTCCCCGCTGGGGGCGTTCTTTCATTCGGAGGTGGGGCCGCTGAACCAGGTGATCCACATCTGGCCTTACGAGAGCTTCGAGGAGAAGGACCGCATCGGCGCCGAGGCCCGGGCCACCGGCCACTGGCCGCCCAAGGTGCGCGAGTTCATGGTGACGCAGGAGAGCAAGGTCTTTCAGGCGGCGCCTTTCTCCCCGCCGCTGGAACCCCGCGAGATGGGCAACATCTACGAGATCCGCACCTACACGGTCCATCCCGGCTCCATCCCGACGCTGATCGAGCGCTGGCAGGACTGCATCGAGGACCGGGTCAAGATCTCGCCCTTGGCCGCCGGCTGGTTCACCACCTACGGCTCGCTGAACCAGTGGGTGCACATCTGGCCGTACAAGGACATGGGCGAGCGGAGCCGGCTCCGCGCCGAGGCCATGAAGCTCCCCAACTGGCCGCCGGCCACCCGCGAGATGCTGCTCCACCAGGAGAACTCCATCGTCGTGCCGGCGTCGTTCTCGCCGCTGCACTAGCCGAAACCCGCCGCTATTCAGGTGTCCGGATCGCCTCACGCGTCGCTCGGTCGGTTGTTTGGTGCACGATCCCAAACTGCCGGCCCCGGCGGCGCGTGGGCGACGAGACCCTGCACAGGCCGTTGTTCCCGTGATCGGCAGGGATCGCCGCGCCGCTCTCGCCACTATCGACGCCATGCTCGATCGTTGTTGACCAACCCAGACCGTGTCCCTGGGTTCGCTGCCCGTGAGTGGCGGCGTGGAAGTGCAGGCGCGGCCGCGGAGTCTTGACGATGACCACTACGACAAAGACGTTTGGATTGTTTGGCTGTATCGGCCTCTTCGCCCTCGCAGCGACCTGGGCGTTGGCGCAGCATGATCACACGATGTCCCCTTATGCGCATTCCCAAAGCGCCGAGTTCGCAACCCTCACGCCTGACGAGGTGCGCGAGTTGCGGAGTGGCGAAGGCATGGGCCTCGCTCGACCGGCCGAGTTGAACAGTTTCCCCGGGCCGCGGCACCTTCTCGATCTCAAGGCCAACCTCGATCTCACCCGGGAACAGATCGCGCTCATCGAGGCGATTCACGCTAAAATGAAGACCAGGGCCATCGCCAAGGGCGAGGCCATACTCCAGGCGGAGTCGCACCTTGCGAACCTGTTTGCCGCGGGACGGCCCACCG
>JAPOQB010000166.1 GCA_026710965.1 Deltaproteobacteria bacterium
AAGCGCTCGAAGATGGGCGGGAGCTGGGCCACGATGTCGGTGAGTTGAACCGATTCCTCGTAAATCTTCTTGTGGCAGTCGTCGCAGTACCACTGGAACAGGTCGAGCTCGCCGTCGCGCCGCTGGCGCTCGATGACGAGGCCTACCGTGTCCGGACGGCGTTGCGGCGAATGGGGCACCTTGGGAGGAAGCAGGAAGATCTCGCCCGCCCGGATGGGAACGTCACGCGGCGCGCCGTCCTCCATGATTCGGAGGGTCATGTCGCCTTCGAGCTGGTAGAAGAACTCCTCCCCCTCGTCCACGTGATAGTCCTTGCGCGTGTTGGGCCCGCCCACCACCATGACCGTGAACTCGGTGTCCTTGTAGACCACCTGGTTGCCCACCGGGGGCTTGAGCAGGTGACGGTGTTCGTCGATCCACTTGGAGAAATTGAGAGGGGGTGTGATGCCGCTCATCTTCATGTCCTCCCTTGAAGGCTACGCCAGCCGTTCCGCGTCATTTGTACCATGATCCGGTCCGGTAAGGAAGAAATTCGGGAGGCGGGTCGTGCGCCGGTTTGAAACCGCCGTTCGTCCTGAGCGTAGCGAAGCGAAGTCGAAGGACGCTATCCAGGGTCGAGTCCGGCGGCCCAGTGAACGACTTCTTCCTGGGCCCGGTTCTGTGGCCCGGAGCCGGTGCTTCTCACCGCGGCGCCGGCCACGGCGGCGGTCAAGCCCAGCGCCAGCAGCACGCACACGGCGAAGGTCCCGGTGCGGCCGATGCCGGCGGCGCAGTGCACGAGAATGGTCTCGCCCTCGGCCAGCCGGCGGGCGGTTTCCCGCGCCAACGTCCAGAATGCGTCCCGGTCCGCGGGCGCTTCGAGGTCTTCGACCGGGAAGCTCTCGTGCACCCACGGCGTTCTCCGCTCCTTCAACGCGCGGGCGTAGAGCGGCGACTTGTCGCTCAGCTCATCCGGGGGAACGAGACAGATCACCCGTTCGATGCCGTGCTGGACGATGGCCCGCCATGCCTCCTGGAACACCTCGTACCGTCCCGGCATGCTGCCGAGATACAGGCGTCCGGCGATGCCGTCGGGAAGTCTTACGGATCGGTACATCTGTGCGCGTCCTGTTGGGTGGGTCCGGGTTACAGAGTTGCAGTCCCGCGTGGCCGGCGGGTCACAGGGTCCGGCGCAGTTCCGCGGCGGTGTCGGCCAGCAGCCTGGCCTTGGCGAAGGCGAGCTCCCGGCTCACGGTCATGAGCCCACAGTCCGGCGCCAGCAGCAGCTTCTCCGGATCGAGGTACCGGAGCACGTCGCGGACCCGCGTCACCACCGATTCCAACGGCGGCACCGGAACGTCGCTGGGGTCCACGCAGCCGAACATGACGAGCCGCTCCTTGCACACTTCGAGGATGGCCGGATCGTAGTTGCTGCGGGCGAACTCCACCGCGACGCCGCTGATGTTGGTCTCCAGCAGGAGCGGGAACAGCTCCGGGTACTCGTATTCGTGCTGCAGGTCCTTGCCGCCGGGATAGCCGTAACAGAGGTGGACGATGGTGGGGATGGTGATGCCTTCGATGCAGCGGTCGAGGGCCCGGGCGCCGTAGGTCGCCACCTTCTCGTGGTAACGGGTCATGGCGGGCTCGTCGATCTGCACCACGTCGGCGCCGGCGGCCTGGAGGTCCCGCAGTTCCTGGTTGAGGGCCGTGGCCACGTCCATGGCCATGGCCGCCTCGTCGCCGCCGTAGTGGTCGTCCAGGGTGCTGTCCACGACGGTCATGGGCCCGGGCACCGCCATCTTCACCGGCCGGTCCGTGCGCGCCTTGGCAAATTGGAGGTCCTCCACCACGGCGGGCTTCCGCCGCTTGAGAGCGCCGAACACGTGGGGTACCTGGTGCACGTCGTCGCGCCGCCGGTACACCCCCTTGGGGACCCGGTTCACCGTGTCCACGCCTTCCAGCGAGTTCAGGATGTGGTCGATGAAGTGGGGTCGCCGCTGCTCGCCGTCGGTGACCAGGTCCAGGCCCGCCAGCTCCTGGTCGCGGATGGCTACGCTGGTGGCGTCGTCAAGGCCTTCGCGGAGCCGGTCACCCTCCAGATTGAAGGTCGTCTGGCTGCGGGTGGCGTTGGCCAGCCACTTGGGTCGAGGAAAGCTGCCGATGGTGGTGGCGGCAATGGGCGGTAGTTGCATGGGAGCCTCCATGGACGGTGTTCGATTAAAGCGGCGTGGACACTGCGCGTTACGCAGAGCTCGCGGCCGGTGTCAGACGGGGCGCCTGCGGCGAAATCTGCAGCACCAGGGCGGCGGCGATGATCGCCATGGTGGCGCCGGCGAGGAACGCGTACTCGTATTCTCCGAAGACGTCGTAGACGATGCCGGCGATGTTGCCGGCCGAGCTGGCGCCGAGCTGATGCGCCAGAAAGATCCAGCCGAAGATGCGCGCCACCGCGTGCCGCCCGAAGGTGTCCGCGGCGATGGCCGTGGTGGCGGGGCCGGTGGCGTACCAGTCGATGCCGTACACCGTGGCGAACACGATCAGTCCGGGCAGCGTGTCGACGTAAGGCAGCAGAAACAGCGCGCAGCCGCGGAGGAAGTAGGCCAGGGCCAGCACCTTGCGCGCGTCCACCCGGTCCACCAGCCAGCCGGCGCCGATGGTGCCGATGAAGCTGATGCCCCCCATGACGCCGAAGATCAGGCTGGCGGTGAAGAAGGGGATGCCCAGCTCCTCCACCACGTGCGGGATCAGGTGCAGGCCGATGAGCCCGTTGGCCGTCACGCCGCATACGAAGAAGCCGGCGCACAAGAGCCAGAACGTAGGGCTGCGGAAGGCGTCCCGAATGGGGGTGGCGGATGCCGCCGGTCCCGACCGCGCGGCCTCCGCGGCCGCGCCCCCGGCAGCCGCCAGTCCGTAGCGTTCCAGGCCCACGTCTTCGGGCTCGTCGCGCATCCACAGCGACACCAGCACCATGAGGCCGAAGGCCACGGCCGCCATGAACAGCATGCTGCCGCGCCAGCCGCTGGCGAGGATGACGAGCGTAAGCAGGGGCAGGAAGACCATCTGGCCGGCGGCGTTGCCGTTGGTGAGCAGGCCGATGGTGACGCCCCGGTGCTTCACGAACCAGCGGTTGGCCACGGCCGCGGCCAGCACGGGGGTGGCGCTGGTGCCGAAGCCCACCACCAGGCCCCAGAACAACAGGAGCTGCCACCACTGCTGGATGAAGGCCGTGGCCAGAAGACCGGCGGTCACTATGCCCAGGGAATAGAACACCACCCGGCGGACGCCGTAGCGGTCCACCAGCCAGCCCGCTACCGGCGCCCCGATGCCGAACAGGAGGAGGTTCAGACTGCCCGGCACGGAAACCAGGGCGCGGTTCCAGCCGAACTCCGCTTCCAGAGGCTTGATCAGCAGCGTGGCGGCGGAACGCGTGCCGGCGGCCGTGAGGTTGACGCAGAACGTCAGCGCCACGACGATCCAGCCGTAGAAGAAGGGCACCGAGAGGGGAGGTTGGCGCCGTGTCGCCACGAAGTGTCCGGCGAATCGCTAGGCTAGCTGGTAGAAACGCCGGGCGTTGGCGTGCAGGATCGCCGCCTTGTCGTCGTCCGTGAGCCGGGGGTTCTCCCGCAACTCCTGGATCTCTTCCTTCGCCGTAGCGTGGTTCACCTCGTGGGGGAAGTCGGACGAGTAGAGGAACGGCTTGTTGCCCGCGAGGCGCACGGCGAAGGGCAGGGTCAGCTCGTCACCCTCCACGCCCACGAAGATCCGGCCGGCGTCCACGTGTTTGAGGACGTAGTCGGTGACGGATTCGTTGTCCTTGAGCTGGAGAAAGCGCCCGTTGGGGTCGTACTGGACGTGGCTGCTCCAGGAGCGCTCGAAGCGTTCCAGGCAGTTCACGAACCACGCGGCCCCGGCCTCGAGGAAGCCGAAGCGGGCGTTGGGGTAGCGATCGAGCACGCCGTTGAAGACGATGCCGGCGAAGTTCACCATCTGCCCGAAGGGATGGCCCAGGGCGTTCACGGGAGCGTACGGGCTCATGTCGTCCAGCCCCATGTTGTCGTGCACGCCGCCGTGGATGCCCAAGGCGCAGCCCAACCGGTCCGCCTCCTCGTAGATGGGCCAGTAGCGCTCGTCCCCCAGGTGGTTCTGAAGCTGGGCTGCGCCGGTCCCGGGTAGCATGGCGCCGGCGAAGTGGAGCTCTTCGACGATGCGCCGCAGCTCCGCCACCGCTTCGTCCGGCTCGTGCAGTGGGATCAGCCCCACGGCCTGGAAGCGCGGGCTCCGGGCGGTGTACTCGTCGTGGAGCCAGTCGTTGTAGGCGCGGGACAGCTCGATGGCCCAGTCGCGGCTCACCACCCGGCCCAGGGTGAGACCGTTGGAAGGGTATAGGACCGTGCGCTCGACGCCCACGTCCTCCAGGAACTCGATCCATCCCTCGGGTCCCACCTTGGCGAACGCGCCTTCGGGGACGAAGTGACGGTTGGTCGAGTGCAGGTGGTCGTTGGGCCCGAAGGGACTGCGCATCGACCAGTTGCTGACCCGGTAGTCCTCCGGCATCCGCTGCCAGATGGCCTCGTGATCCTCCACCACGTGGCCGTCGCCGTCCACCACCGTCTGATCTTGTAACGTGCTCACGGTTGGCCTCCCGTCTGCGCCATTCCCTCGCCCAGGCGGTAGAAGCGCTGGGCGTTGCGGAAGAGGATGGCGTCCTTGTCGTCGTCGCTCAACTCCTCGTTCTCCTCCAGCTCCTGCAGCTCGTGCTTGCAGGTGGCCGCGTCCACCTCGTGGGGGTAGTCCGAGGAGAACAGAAACGGCTTGTTGCCCACCACGCGCACGGCCTCGGCGATGGACAGCTCGTCGCCCTCGACGCCCACGAAGATCCGGTCCTCGTCGATGTGGCGGCAGATGTAGTCGGTCATGTTCATGCCGTCGCCGAGCTCGAGGAAACGCCCGCGGGGGTCGTACTGCACGTGGCTCGCCCAGGAGCCGTTGAAGCGCTCGAGGCACGTGAGCAGCCAGGCGCAACCCGCTTCGAGGAAGCCGATGCGAAGCCCGGGAAACTTGTCCAGGATCCCGTTGAAGATGATGCCCGCGAAGCAGATCATCTGCCCCATGGGGTGGCCCAGGGCGTTCACCGGCGCGTAGGGGGTGAGGTCGTCCATGAGCATGCCTTCGTGGGCGCCGCCGTGGATGCCGATGGCGCATCCCAGCCGCTCCGCTTCCTTGTAGATGGGCCAGTAGCGCTCGGAACCCAGGTGGGGCATGTTGGCGCCGGTGGACGGCAGCATGGCGCCGCACAGGCCCAGTTCCTCCACCATGCGGCGCAGCTCCTCGGCCGCGGCCTGGGGTTCCTGCAACGGCAGCAGCCCCATGGCCTGGAAGCGCGGGCTCCGGGCGACGTAGGTCCCGTGGATCCAGTTGTTGTAGGCCCGCGCCAGTTCGACGGCCCAGTCCCGGCTCACGATCTTGCCGAAGGCCAGCCCGGCGCTGGTGTAGAGCACCGTGGCGTCGATGCGCACGTCGTCCAGGAACACCTCCCAGCCCTCCGGTCCGACGTTGGCGAAGGCTCCTTCCGGGACGTAGTGGCGGTTGGCCGAGTGCAGGTGGTCGATGGGCGGGAACGGGCTCTTGGCGCGCGCCTCCGAGAACGTCTTGCCGACGTACTCGGGCGGCATGTTGCCGATGATGGCCGCAATGTCTTCGACCACGTGGCCGTCGCCGTCGATGATGCGTCGGGGATTGTTTGAGGTCACGGTGTTCCCTCCCTGAGAATGAAATGGAGCGGTCGCGGGCGGTGGTCAGCCGTTCTTCGGGATTATCCGATCACCGGGGGCATGTCAAACTTGTCACGCCCGCCCGAGCGTCAGCGAGAAGTCCGGCTTGCGGATGTAGATGTGGTTGGCCTTGTCCTGGCGGGTGAGCTCGCCCACCAACCGCACCAGGGGCGTGCCGGCGCTCAGGTACTCCTTGGGCCGGCCGCCGTCGGGCAGCGCCTTCACCGCCTCCTCGCCGGCGAAGACCCACAGCAGGAACTCTTCGTCGGACACGTGGGTGGCGCCGATTTGCCGCCGCACTTCCTGGATCGACGGCGTGGGCAACTCCCAGTGCTCCCATTCCTTGGCCCGTGGCCGCCCGAGGATCTTGTCCTTCACCTCCGGGTCCATGTACTCGGCGCCTTCACGGCCCCAGTAGCCCAGGGCGTACTGGATGGACTGGTCGGTGACCTCCTTGTAGCGCTCGCCGGCGATGACGTTGATGGCCGCCTGGGTGCCGACGAACTGTGACAGCGGGGTCACCATGATGGGATACCCGAACTCTTTGCGCACCTGGACGCATTCCTCCAGGATCGCGTCGAGCTTGTCGCGCATGTCGATGAGCGCGAGCTGGTGGCGGAAGTTGGAGATCATGCCGCCGGGCACCTGGTGGGTGTACTGGGACTCGTCATACTCCACCACCCGGCCCACCGGCAGATTGTCGCGCCTGGCGATGTAGTTGAGCTTTTCCGTCACCGGCCGCAGCACTTCCTCGTCGATGAGCGGGTTGTGGCCCATGGCGCGCAGGTTCCGCGCCACGTTGAAGATCGACGGCTGGGCCGAACCGTTGGCCAGCGGCGGAATGCCCGTGTGCAGCGTGGTCAGGCCCATGTCCACGGCCTCGAGATAGCACAGGGGCGCCAGCCCGTTGTTGCAGTGGGCGTGGGACTCCACCGGGGTGTCGCCCATGTTTTCCAGGACGATGGGGATCAGGGTGCGGGCGCGCTCCAGCGTCAGCAGCCCGCCCACGTCCTTGAAGCAGATACGCACCGGGTTGATGGCCGCGGCTTCCCGCGCCTTTTGCGCGTAGTACTCGTCGGTATGCCGC
>JAPOQB010000376.1 GCA_026710965.1 Deltaproteobacteria bacterium
CGACCAGGAACTCAACCAGGCGCAGTGTGAAGCCGCCATGTTCCTGGAGGGTCCGCTGCTGGTGGTTGCCGGAGCCGGCACCGGAAAGACCCGGACGCTGGTGTATCGGGTCGCGCGGCTGATCGAGCAGGGCATCGATCCGCGGTCGATTCTGCTGCTTACCTTCACCCGCCGGGCGGCGGAGGAGATGCTGCAGCGCGCGAGCCTGTTGACCGACTCGCGTTGCGAACGCATCGCCGGCGGGACCTTCCACTCCTTCGGCAACATGGTGCTGCGGCAATACGGCCCACTCATCGGACTGGCCCCGGGCTTCACCATCATGGACCGCTCCGACAGCGAAGACGTGATCCAGCTCCTGCGTACCCAGATGGGCCTCGACAAGCGGGAAAAGCGCTTTCCCAGGAAACAGACCGTCAACGAGATCCAGAGCCTCGCGCGCAACAAACAGATGCCCCTCACCGAGCTGGTGGAGCGCGAGTACTCGCACCTGGCGGATTTCCTGGAGGAGCTGTCGACCATCGCGGAACGCTACCAGGTCTACAAGCGCGAGAAGTCGCTGCTGGACTACGACGATCTGCTCACCCACCTCAAAGACCTGCTGGACAACCACGAGGAGCTGCGGAACCGGCTCTCCGACCGCTTCCGCTTCATCATGGTGGACGAGTACCAGGACACCAACCGGCTGCAATCCGATATCATCCGCCGGCTGGCCTCCACCCACGACAATGTCATGGCCGTGGGCGACGACGCCCAGAGCATCTACTCTTTCCGCGGCGCCAACTTCCGCAACATCATGGACTTTCCCAACCAGTTTCCGGGAACCACCATCATCCCGCTGGAAGAGAACTACCGCAGCACCCAACCCATTCTGCGGCTCACCAACGAGATCATCACCCGGGCGGCGGAACGCTACGAAAAGAACCTCTTCAGCAGCAAGAGCGAGGGCGAGGTGCCGCTTCTGGTCCAGGCGGAGAGCGAGCACACCCAGTCCCGGTTCGTATGCCAGCGGGTGCTGGAGCTGCGGGAGGAAGGCGTTCCGCTGTGGGACATGGCGGTGCTGTTCCGCTCGAGCTTCCATTCATTCGACCTCGAGATCGAGCTGACCCGGCACGACATCCCGTTCGTGAAACGCGGCGGGTTCCAGTTCATGGAGACGGCCCACATCAAGGACGTGCTGGCGCACCTGCGGGTCGTCAGCAATCCGCTGGACGCGGTGTCCTGGAGCCGGGTGCTGATGCTGCTCGAGGGCGTGGGTCCCCAGATGAGCCGGAAGCTCATCGAACAGCTCTTGACCGAAGCGGATCCGGGCCAAAGCCTGCGGCGGATGGAAACGCGCGGCAGGGCGCAGCAAGGCCTCAAGACCCTGGGACAGGTCCTGAGCGAGTGCTCGGAACGCACCCGGCCGGCGGACATGGCCCAGTACCTGATGCAGTACTACCTCCCCATCCTCAAGCGCAAGCACGCCGACGACTACCCCAAACGGCTGCGGGACCTGGAACACTTCCAGGGGCTGACCGAGCGCTACCAGAGTATCGAACGCCTGTTGAGCGACATGGCGCTGGATCCACCCTCCGCCAGCGTGGACGAAGCCCTTCCGGTGGACCCCGATGAAGGGCCCCTGGTCCTGTCCACGGTCCATTCCGCCAAGGGCCTGGAATGGCATTCGGTGTTCGTTATCTGGGCGCTGGAGGGACGGTTCCCCTCGTACTACAACACCAACAGCCTGGAGGAGTTGGAGGAGGAACGGAGACTGCTTTACGTGGCTGCCACACGGGCCAAGGAAAACCTGTTCTTCGCCTATCCCTCGCGCGTGTATGATCGTTCCCTGGGAATGGTGTTCTCGCGTCCGTCCCAATTCATCGACGGGATTTCGGAGGACCTGTTGGAGCCCATGTCGCTGGTCCATGACGACTACTACTACAGTCAACTGTGAACCCGCTGCCACCGGCCGGACGACATGAACGCCATGCAGCGTGTCCTGGGATGGCTCGCGGACGGCGGGAGAAGGCTTCGGCAATCGTCGGCGGTGTCACCGAAAGCCATCATGTCGGCAGTGCTGGCGCCCCTGGGGCGCGGTTGGGCCACGACCTTGTACGAAAAGGACACGGGTTTCCACCGTATCCGGGTGGAAGAGACCCGGGAACGCCGGTACCTCTACTTTGACGGGACGCTGCAGAGTTCCATGGACCGGCACGATCCCGCCTCGCTGGAGTTGCTCTATTCCCGTTTCGCCTCGCTTGGGCTGGCGCTCAGGCCGGACGCCGCCAAGACCCTGTTCGTCGGACTGGGCGGCGGCTCCATGGCCAAGAAATACCACCAGGAGTTCCCGGCGATGGAGATCGACTCCATCGAGATCGATCCCGACGTGGTGGACGTGGCCCGCAGGTTCTTCCACTTCCAGGAAGATGCCCGCCAGCGGGTCCACGGCGGCGACGGCCGCGAGTTCCTGGCGCGCACCGGGCACCGTTTCGACCTGATCCTGCTGGACGCCTACTACGCGGACAACATGCCCTTCCACCTGATCACGCGCGAGTTCTTCGATACCGCCCTGAGCAAGTTGACACCCGAGGGCGTGCTGGTGATCAATCTCATCGGATCGTTGCGGGGACCGGACAGCACCATGGTCCGTGCCGCCATCAAGACGCTGAGCCGCGTGTTTCCCCAACTCTACACCTTCCCCACGTTCGGCAACCGAGGCCAGGTACTGAACGAGATACAGAACATCGTGGTCCTGGCCAGCAAGGTGTCGGATCGCATGAGCATAAGAGAGATGGAGCGGCGGGCCACCCGCCTTGGCCGGGACCTCTTCCCCGATCCGGTCAGCAAGATCCGAAGATCCTACTACAGCGGCCCGCTGGAGCAGGACGACGTCGAGCTTCTCACCGATGATGACGCGCCGCCTGATAATCTGGTCCGTCTTTAGCAGCTTCCTGCTGGCCGGTTGCGGCGTCGTCCAACTGGGCAAGACGGTCCGTCCCGCGCGTGTGGTGCGGGTCAAGCTGGTGGCCGATCCGGCATTGCGACAGGCGGACCCGCGCTGGCGCGATACCGCCGAAGAACTGCTGCGGGCGGCATCGGACTACTACGAGGAGCGCTTCGGCATCCGCCTGGCGCATCAGGCCACCGAGCCCTGGCACGTCAACGGGACCACGTCGTCATCGGTGATCCTGATGAACCGCCTGAAGCGCTCCTATCCGCGGGCCGGCGGCAAGGAGCCCCACGATGTCGTCATCGGCTTGACCCAGCAGCCGCTCAATTTCTACAAGGGAGGACGTGCGCGCGCGGACCGCTTCGGGAACTGCACGCAAGGGCTGGGAAACTACATCGTCAGCCACGTCGGCGATTCCTTTGTGTACGAAGACCGCGAGCTGACACACGACGCGGTGGCGCTGATTCACGAGATGGGACATCTCTTCGGCGCCGTCCACACCGACGATCCTAACTCGATCATGCACCGGTACTTTGACCTGAGAACCGAATTCGACTTGCCCAACCGGGCCATCGTGATGAAGAACCGCCTCTGTGACTTCGCCGAGCCCGGCAAACACGCCGGTGAACGAGGCACGCGGCTTGGGAACTGAGCCGACTTGGGAATGCCTCCCCGGAGGTTACGTATGACACCCCTGTGGTCGCCCACGGACCGCCAGATCCGCGAATCCCATCTGTACCGTTTCCGGGAACGGCTGCGGGACGCCCACGACATCGCCGACGACTCCTTTGCCGCGTTGCACCAGTGGAGCGTGTCGCGGCTGGAGGAGTTCTGGGAATCGGCCTGGGTGGACGCCACCGGCCGGACCCCGTCCGGACCGGTGCTGGAGGACTACGCCATGCCCCCGGCGGAGCGCCTGGGCCGCGAAGTCTGGTTTCCCGGAACCGGATTCAACTTCGCCCGGCAACTCCTGCGGCACCGTGACGACCGGGTCGCCATCATCGAGGAGAACGAGCCCGGGCATTGCCGCACGGTGACGTTCCGGCAGCTCCATGCGCTCACCGGCCGCTGCCAATCCGCCCTCCGGCGCATGGGCGTCGGACCGGGAGACCGCGTGGCGGGGTATCTGCCGAACGTGGTGGAAACCGTCGTGGCGATGCTGGCGACGACCTCCCTCGGCGCGGTGTGGAGCGCTACGTCACCGGATTTCGGTTTTCAGGGAGTGTTCGACCGCTTCAGCCAGATCCGCCCCAAGGTGCTGCTGACGTGCGACAGCTACTTCTACAACGGCAGTATCCACGATTGCACGGAAAAGGCCCGACGGCTGGCGGATTCGCTTCCCAGCCTGGAACGTTGGGTCATGGTGCAGGGCGCGGGAATGAGCTTGCCCGGCGGGGCCGTTCCCTGGGAGTCGTTTCTCGATGACGAAGCCACGGAAACGACCTTCGCCGATCTCCCCTTCGACCACCCGGTCTATATCCTCTACACGTCCGGCACCACGGGACTACCCAAGTGCATCGTACACGGCGCCGGCGGCACCGCCCTCAAGCACCACGTGGAGCACAAGCTCCATACCGACGTGGACCGTGAAGACACGGTGTTCTTCTTCACCACTTGCGGCTGGATGATGTGGCACTGGCTGGTGAGCGGGCTGGCCCAGGGCGCGACCGTGGTGCTGTACGACGGCAGCCCCACCTACCCCGGGGAGGACCGGCTGTTCCGGCTCGCGGAAGACCACGGCATCACCGTCTTCGGCACCAGCCCGAAGCTCCTCGCCACCCTGGAGAAGGCCGGGTTCCGGGCCGCGGGAAGGTACCGGCTGGCCGGAATGCGGACCCTCCTCTCCACCGGGTCGCCGCTGGAGGCATCCCAGTTCCACTACGTTCACCAGGCCATCAGGCCGGACACGCAGGTGTGCTCGATCTCGGGAGGCACCGACATCATCGGCTGCTTCGTGCTCGGCAACCCGATCTCGCCGGTGTACCCGGGCCAGCTCCAGGGGCCGGCTTTAGGGGTGGACGTGGCCGTCTTCGACGAGGAGGGCCGCGCGCTGGTGGACGAAGGGGGCGAGCTCGTCTGCCGGAAGCCGTTTCCCTCCATGCCCCTGGGCTTCTGGAACGACCCCGGTGACGCCCGGTACCGGGAGACTTACTTTTCCACCTATTCCGAGGTGTGGCGTCACGGCGACTACCTGGCCATGACCCCCGAGCAGGGCTTTGTCATATACGGCCGCAGCGACACGACGCTGAACCCCGCCGGGATCCGGTTCGGCACCGCCGAGATCTATCGTATTGTCGAACGGCTGCCGTCCGTCCAGGACAGCATCGTCGCCGGCTACCGGTTCGATGGCGAAACCAGGGTTGCGTTGTTCGTGGTGGCGAACGAGCCGCTGGACCCGGAGGCGGTCGAGGCCATTCGCTCGGCCATCCGCGCCCAGGCCACGCCTCGCCATGTCCCCGCCATGGTGCGACAGATCAGCCAGGTGCCGGTGACGCGGAACGGCAAGAAAGTGGAAAAGGCCGTATCAGCCATCCTCAACCATGAGCCCGTGCGAAACCGCGAGGCCCTGGCCAACCCCGAGGTACTGGACGAGATCGCGGCGCTGATCTAGTGTCAGCGTACGCGAAATGGTAGTGGCCCGGCGTCAACCGGTGCTAAGATGGGAACGTCCTTTCAACCTGACATACGGTGGACGCCTACGACGGCATATCCAAAGGCATATCGATGAAAATCAGCTCTCGCGGCACCTACGGGATTCTCGCTCTTGAGGAACTGGCGCGTCGATGGGAGGCGAAGACGCCTATTCAAGTGAAGGAGATCGCGGAGAGAAAGGGGATTCCCGAGGAGTTCCTGGGCCAGATCATGATCTCCCTGAAACAGGCGGACATTTGCCGCGCCAACCGCGGACCCGGCGGCGGATACTACCTCATGCGGCCGCCGGACCAGATTCCGCTACGGGAAGTCCTGGAGGTCTTGAGCGGCCCCGTGACCGGGCCGGAGGAAAGCCTGCGGAAATACACGACCGACTCGGTGGCGGCCCGAAAGGTGCTGGAGACCTGGAGGCAGGCGACCGCTGCCATGGAGGAAGTCATCGACGGCGTCACCCTCGCCGACGTTTGCGAGCCGGACGAGCGGCCGCACATGTACTATATCTGACACACGGTCGCCGAACCTCGGGACTTCGGAACAACCTGGAGGCATGACGCATGGAAGCGATCAAACGAGGCGACCGCGTGAAGGGCAAGGTGGCGCTGGTGGCTGGCGCCGGGTCCATCGAGCCCGGGTGGGGAAACGGCAAGGCCGCCGCCGTCCTCTATGCACGGGAGGGCGCGAAGGTGTTCGCGGTGGACTATCGGCGGGAGGCGGCGGAGGAAACCCGGGCGATCATCGAGGCCGAGGGCGGCGTGTGCGCGGCCTTTGCCGCGGACGTGACGTCGGAGGCGGACGTCAAGGCCATGGTGGACACCTGCGTGGATACGTTCGGCCGGATCGACATCCTTCACAACAACGTGGGCGGCCAGGGGCCGGGGCGGTGGGTGCTGGACATCGAGCGGGACGACTGGGATGCCGTGCTGGCCCGCAACGTGACCTCCGTGCTGCTCACCTGCAAGGCGGTCATTCCCATCATGATCCGCCAGGGCGGCGGCGCCATCGTCAACATCTCTTCCATCGCCAGCATGCGCCACGTCAACGTACCCACCGCCTCCTACTCGGCGGCCAAGGGCGCGGTGAACCAACTCACGCAGAACCTGGCGTTGCAGTACGCGGACAAGCACATTCGGGCCAACTGCGTGCTGCCGGGCTACATCGACACGCCGTTCACACGCCGTCTGGTGGCCGGAAAGCCCAGCTATGAGTACAAGGGGTACACCTCGGCCGAGGAATATCGCCGGGCCCGTGACGGCATCGTCCCACTGGGCCGGGGCGGCACCGCCTGGGACGTGGCGCAGGCGGCGCTGTTCCTGGCCTCGGACGACGCCGACTACATCACCGGCGTGATGCTGCCGGTGGACGGCGGCGTTACCGCCACCTGCCCCGGCGTCTAGAGCGTGCGCGCGAAATCGCCCAGGAATTTCAGGGTCCGCTGCCGGCACGCATCCGGATCCCTGCCGGCGGGCAAGACGCTGACCATGATCTCCCCGGAGCCGAAGGCGAACAGCTCCCGCAGCCGCCGCTCCGCTTCCGCTTCGTCGCCGGATACCACCAGCGACCGCAGCATCGGCGTGCTCCAGACGCGCTCCTCCGCTTCGGTGAAGCCAGCCAGGCGGTACATCTCGACGTAAGGGTCCCGCCGCATGTACGAGTCGAAGCGTTCTCTTGCCACCGTTTCGACCTCGTCCCAGTCTTCGTGGAGGCTCAGCGCTACGTGGGCGATGAGCGGCGGCGGGGGCTGCCCGGACTTCTTTGCGCCGGCGGCCATGGCCGGCAACGCGAAGTCCCGCAGATAGGCGCCGGGACACAACCAGCTTATGGCGCCGTCGGTGCACGCTCCGGCCAGCTCGAAGGACTTCGGCCGCACGGCGGAGATCATGACGGGTACGTCCACCGGCTCGTTGTCGGCGGTCTGCGCGCGGTAGTAGCGTCCGGTGAAGTCCACCGCGCCTTCCCGCAACACCGCCCGCACGATCCGCACGTATTCGGTGAGGTGCCCCAGCGGGCGCTCGAACGCGAACCCGTAGGTGCGCTCGATCGGGGCCTTGTTGCCAGGGCCCACGCCCAGACGGAACCGCCCTGGAGCGAGCTGTGCCATGGCCTCGCAATACTCGACAAAAGAAAGCGGGTGGCGGGGCCACGTCAGCACGATGGCGGTCCCCAACTGGATGGTCCGTGTGCACATGGCCGCGGCCGCCAGGATGCTCGGGGTATCCCGGCGAATATTGTTGTCCGCGGTCCTGGGGCCGCCGGTGGTCATCCACACCGCTTGGATACCCAAGTCCTCGGCCTGGCGTATGTCGCCCAGCACCTCGTGGACATCGGACCCGGGCACTTCAAGGCCGACTCGTCGTTCCGGCATCATCTACCTCAAGTTTCCAGCCGACGGGCAACCCCGCGGCGATCGAGACACGACACTAGAAACCCATGGCCATGCGGGCCGTGATTCCATAGTCCGTCGCCGCGCGGCGCTCGCGGCGTTCGGCCTCCAGATTCAGGGTCCCCAACCGGCCGTTGGCCCAGCGCAGTCCCAACCTGTAGCGGCGCCCGTTTCCGCGGTTCAGGCCCATCACCCCGTAAGGGGTCAGGACACCCCTGCCGCGACGCGCTCCGAAGCCGTAGGCGAGCCGCGCTTCGAGGGATCCCGCCGTTGTGTCGTTGAAGAGCGAATCCGATGCGCCGCGGTCCCACATCCGCTGCACACCACTTGCGGGGTCACCCCAGATCGAGCCCAAGGTCACCGACGGACCGCGGCCGCCGACCCCGGGAGCGAAGCGCAACAGCGCCCGGAAACCCGCGTCGCGTTCCAACCCGCCCGCGTGCGTCGCAAGCCACCGGCCGTGCCCCTCGGCGGTCCAACCCGTCGCCGGATTCCGATAGCGCAGGCCGCCACCGAGTTCCACGCCGGCGCCGGTGTCGCCGTCGCCACCGTCGTGGCGCACGCCCAACTCACCCCACGGAGTGAGGAAGCCACCGGCCGGGAACCCATACTCGCGGATGGCCTGGAAGCTCATCCGCAGACGCCCCAGGTCTATTCCGGACCCGTACGCCGCGCCGCCGCGCCCCACATCCAGGCGCGCAAGCGCGGCCTCGCCCTTCAAGTTCAGTTTCATCGCCCCGCGCGCGAGGAGGCGGGCATTGATTCCCAACGCGCCAGAATCCAGCCTGGCGCTGCTCTTGCGGAGGTCCCCGATGAGATCGTCCGTGCGTCCAAGCTTACCCCAGGCCACTCCCACCGTCGCCCACAGGTGGACGTCAGGCGAGATCGACCAGCCCAGATAGGGATGCAACCCGGTCAGTTCCAGGTCATACCGGCCGCTGTCAAGCCCGGGGTTTCCGCCGCCCGCGCCGTAGTCGAAGGATGCCCTCGACTGGGATATGGAGAATCCCGCCAAACCCTTTGTGCCGAAAGAAGCGCCCGATCTGGACCCGGCCCATCCCGCCAGCCCACTGGTATCCAGCCTCATCTCGATGCCGAACTGCCCGCTGAAGACCTCTCCATCCCACGCGACCGCCTGGCTTTTGCCATCACCCGCGAGGCTGCGGTAGTCTCCACAACCCCACACCGTGACGCCATTCTTCGACGGCACCATGAATGAAGCGCCGGCCAGCGCCTGCGCCAGCCTCAGAGGCATGGAGTTGGCGGCGGTCCAGCCCAAGGCAGCCGGCGTCGGTGATGCCGGCAGCTTCGCGAAGGGCTGGGCCGCACCGCTGGCAAGGTCCGAGAACGCCTGATCGATACGGCACCTGACAGACGTGAAAGCCAGCGCCCGCCCCATCTCCGGGAGGAGCACCCGGTTGACCGGATTGAACAACCGCTCCAGATCATCGGTAATCCTTCCCACGCCGGTGCCGTCATCGATGGTCGCCCCGACCGCGTCGCTCAACTCCACCTGGAACCGCTCGTCACCCTCCACCAACTCATCCCGCAGCGTGTCCACGCTCAGTGTCCGGGCGGTCGTCCCCGCACCAAAGCTGAGCATCCCCGACACCGCCGTATAGTCCGAACTCTCCGTGGCGGTGCCGTCCACCGTCCGGTACGCCACCGTCACCGGCATGGCGCTCGGGGAACTCAACCGCACCGCGAACCTTGCCGTACGGCCCTCAAGCACGGTCGTGTCCGCGATATCCAGTCGCGGCGGGGTGCCGGGGACCTCGGCGTCGTCGTCCGTGATCGTCACCCTGGCGGTGCCGTCCCCAAGCGTCGCCCCGCTCGGCCAACTCAGCTCTACCGTGAAACTTTCGTTCGGCTCCTCCAGCGTGTCCTCCCGCGTCCTCACACGGATGACCTGTCTTCTCTGACGCGGCTTGAATTTCAGGATGCCCTCTGTCTTCGTGTAGTCCAGGCGCACCACTGCCGTGCCGTCCACCGTCCGGTACGATACCGTCACCGCCTCCCTGCTCTCCTTGTCCAGCGTCACGGCCAGTTGCGCCGTCTCTCCCTCTTCCACGGTCTCATCCGCGATCAACAGCTTCGGCAACGTATCCTTGGTTGTCGTGGTCCCGTCGTCGTCGGTAATCGTCCCCTGGCCCGTGTCCACGCCCAGCGTCGCCCCGCTCGGTGAACTCAGCTTCACCGTGAACGCCTCGGTCGGCTCTTCCGCCGTGTCCTCCATCGTCTGTACCTCCACCACCTGCACCGTCGTCCCCACACTGAACGTCA
>JAPOQB010000645.1 GCA_026710965.1 Deltaproteobacteria bacterium
GGCGTGCGCCTCCATGTCGCGCATGCTGAAGTGGCCGCCGAGCTTTTGCGAGCAAAGCACGAGCTTCTCCGCCACCTCTCCGCGGTAGAAGAACTCCACTCCTTCCTCGGCGATGCCGCGCATCGTCCGGGCAAGGTCCGGTTGCCGGAACACTTCTCCGGGCCGTGGAGCGCGGTCACCGACGAGATAACCTGCCGCGGCTTCCGCGTTCTTTCTGAGCTTGCCCTCGAGGTTGCGCCATTCGTGACTGGTAAACGCGCTGACCGGGAATCCCTCCCCGGCGTAGCGGATGGCGGGATCGAGAAGATCCCCGAGGGTGCGCGTGCCGTGCTCCTGGAGCAGCGTCTCCCAGCCGTGCACCGCGCCAGGCACCGTTACCGAATGAATCCCGCTCTGGGGGAGCTCGTCGAGGTCCTGCGCCCGAAAGACTTCCGCATCGACGCCGTAGGGCGAGCGGCCGCTGGCATCGAGGGCCTTCATCTCGCCCGTCTCCGCCACGTAGAGCAGGGCGAAGGCGTCACCGCCGATGCCGATGGACATGGGCTCGAGCACGCCGAGCATGGCGGCGGTGGCAACGGCGGCATCCACCGCATTGCCGCCCTGCGACAGTATCTGGACGCCCACCAGCGAAGCGAGCCGCTGGCTGCAGGCGACCATGCCGTTCTTGCCCATTACCGTACCCATGATGCTCCAGGCCCTGGTATCGAGCGACCGTGCGACGCGGGCGCGGGCAGGTTTGAAACCCGCCCCCGCCACTTCATTCCGCGGCGCGATCCGGCCCCGATCCCGCGCCGTTATGCCGCCCGCTCCTCCGGCACCTCCACCATCGCCGATCCCAGGGCCCCCCGGTACGCCCGGTCCAGCGCCAGGCAATCACGGGCGGCGCGGATGACGGCGGCTCCGGTATCGGCGTCGCGGACGTACTTGTCCAGGACCGGATCGAACATGTCGGAGTGGCCGATGTCGGCGGTCATGTGGAGTTGCGTGTTGGCGTCGAGCTTCTCCACGGAGCCGACAATCTCCTCGGCCTTCTTCATGGCCATGCGGTGCGTGAAGCCGCCGCCCTTGACGATCTCGTTGTTGTTCTTGCGTTCCGTGGTGTGGTTGATCATCAGGCTCTCGATCCACGACCGTGTGGAGCACAGGTGAAACCAGGCCCAGAAAGCGGCCCGCGCCCCCGGCAACAGGTTGGCCTCGTCCGTCGCCGCGGCCATGTCATCGTCGGTGAGGTGCGCCGACCCCAGCCGCTCGTCGAAGATCAGCTCGTCCTGCTCGTGCTCCCAGATGGCCCGCTTGACGTCCAGCGGCGCCTTGCCCGAGGACACCGCCCAGCAGTCGCGCCGGCTCTTGATGTAGTGCGGGTAGTGAAGATCCAGGATGGCCTGGCGGGCCGGCGTGAGCCGGACGCCGAAGATGCGCCGGTACTCGGCGCTCTCGAAGTGCCGGTTCACCATCTCATCGATGACGGTGCGTGCCTTGGACCACTCGCTCATGGAACCGCCTCAGACGGGCCAACCGCGCTCGGACACGTCCACCCGGTTCTCTTCGGGGTCCGTGATCCAGCTTTCCGCGATGGCGCCGTACGTGTTGGCGTTGGCGGTCTTCTGCACCGACTCCTCGACGGCCTTGACGCTATCCACCACGAAGCCGAAGTGATGGATGCCGTAGGGCAGGTTCGGACTGCTGATGAGCGCCACGTCCACGAAACCGTCCGACAGGTAGATGGTCCCGTTGGGTCCGCGCGACTTCTCCTCCAGCGCGAAGTGCTCCTTGTAGTAGTCCGCCATCTTGTCGCGGTCGTGCGTGTTGATGGCGATGTGTCGAATCCTGGGCTTGGCCATGCGCCTTCTCCTTCTCTGTATGACGTTAAGGCCCCTGGGGCCTCAGTTCCCGATAATGTTCCTGAGCTTGACCTTCACCGCGGGCGACGTGGACAGCACCGTTTTCACCTGGGCCGCGACGTCCGCCGCCGCGACATGGTCGATGACCATCCTCGTCTTCTTGGCGAGGGCCAGGAACTCCGGGTCTTCCATTGTCGCCTTGAAGGCCCGGCGCAAGGCGTCGACGCCGTCGGCGGGGGCCTTGGGCGGAGCGGCGAACGGGCGGAAGAAGCGGTACTGGGCCATCCACGAGTTGAACGCCTCCATGTCCTCCGGCGCCTTGATGAAGTCGGTGTACTTGGGCAGCCCCTTCACCTGGGGATCAGCGGAATCGCCCTGTATGAGCACCGGTATCAGCCGCCCGTCGCCCTTAGCGTTGAGCATGTCCCGGGCGGTGATCTTCATGGACACCCACTGCCAGCAGGCGCCGTCCACCTCCCGCCGGGTCATGGCCGCGCGGATGCCCGCGGTGCCCTGATAGCCGGGCACCAGCTTCACGTTGGCGCCGATCAAC
>JAPOQB010000665.1 GCA_026710965.1 Deltaproteobacteria bacterium
CGAGTCCCACTCGAATATCCGGCTGCCGCAACGGGGACACTTGCCCAGAGGCTCCTGACCCGAGAAGTCCGCCTTGACCGCGGGCTTGTCGCGGGCGGCCTGGGCGGTCTTCCTGGCGGGCCGCGGCTCGAACTCGAACCCCACCTTGCCGTCCTGCGGAACCAGGAATGCCTTGAACGGCCGGCCGGTGCGCGAGGAGACGAAGCCCGTCAGGAGATCGGTCTTGCCCTCCTTCAGGAGCTTGACCATCTGTTCCCGGGCCACCTCCTGCCGGAGGATGATCCTGCCGGAGCTGAACTCGCACGTGCGCGCGTCGCCCACGGCGTTCTCGCACACGTAGCGCATGGGCAGCTCGAACACCCGGCCGTCGCACCGGGGGCACTGCCCCAGGGGTTCCTGGCCGGTGAAATCCGCGCCCTGGTCGGCTTCGCCGTCCCGGGGCTCGTTGCCGAAGTCGAAGGCGATCCTGTATTCGGGGGAGAGCTTCAGCACGGCGGCGAACGGCCGCCCCTGACGGCTGCGGAATCCCTGCAGCGGGCCGATCTGGCCGTGCTCGATGAGCGCCGCGGTCTCCTCGGGGTTCAGCAGCCGTCCGGCCAGGACCTTGGGCAGGCTGAAGTCGCAGCTCACGCACTGGAAGTTCCGGTAGCGCTCGTGCACCTCGCCCTGGCACTTGGGGCACGGTGCCGAGAGGGTGCCGAAGTCGCCCGGGATGGTGTCGTGCTCGTACTGCCGCGCCCGGTCCACGATCTGCCGGGTCATCTGGGCGATCTCGCCCATGAACTCGTCGCGGCTCTTCTTTCCTCCCTGCATCTGAAAGAGCTGGTACTCCCAGTTTCCCGTGAGCTCGGGGCGGGTGAGTTCCCGCACGCCGAGGCCGTTCAGCAGCTCCATGAGCATGAAGGCCTTGGAAGTGGCCTGAAGCTCCTTGCCTTCCCGGATGATGTAGTCTTCGTCGAGAAGCCCCTCGATGATGGAGGCCCGGGTGGCGGAGGTGCCGAGCCCCTTGCCGGCCATGGCCGCCCGCAGGTCCTCGTCCGTGACCAGCCGTCCCGCCCCCTCCATGGCGCCCAGCAGCGTGGCCTCGGTGAACCGCGCCGGCGGCCGGGTCTGGTTCTCCTTGACCTCGATGCCGAGGTTCTCGACCTGTACCGCGCGGCCGTCGGCAGGGGCGGCCGTGTTGTCGACGGAGCCGGCGGCGGCTCCGGACCCATTGAGCCTCAGGGGCGCCAGTGTCGCCTCGTCGTCCTGTTGCCGGGTGTCCCTGCCGTGGACCTCGAGCCAGCCGGCCTTCACCATGACCTTGCCGGTGGTCCTGAAGGCATGCTCCTCCACCCGGGTGATCCGGGTGGTCTCCAGGAACTCGGCGGCGGGGTAGAAGATGCCCAGAAAGCGCCGGGTCACCAGGTCGTAGATCTTCTGCTCGATCTCGTTGAGGCGCTTGGGCGCTTCGGTGGTGGGGATGATGGCGAAGTGGTCCGACACCTTGGCGTTGTTGAAGATGCGCTTGTTGGGCTGGACCCAGTCCTGCTCCAGGATGGCGCCGGCAAACGGTGCGTAGTCGGTGTCCTTGAGCATCCGGAGCGAGTCCTTGACCGTTCCGACGTAGTCTTCCGGCAAGGCCCGGGAGTCGGTGCGCGGGTAGGTGAGCACCTTGTGCCGCTCGTACAGAGCCTGGGCGATCTGCACGGTGCGGTTGGCGCTCAGGCCGAAGCGCGCGTTGGCCTCGCGCTGAAGGCTCGTGAGGTCGAACAGCGGCGGCGGCATCTGCCGGGTGGGCTTGCTCTCCTCGGTGGCGGCGCCGGTCTTGCCCAGGCACTGCTCGCGGATGGCGTCGGCCGCGGCCTGTTCCCAGATCCGCTCGGCGCGGGCGTTGGGCTCGCTGTCCTTCTTTCGGAACTTCTCGTCGAACCAGCGCCCCTGGTACTCGCCGCCCTCCGACCGGAACGCGGCCGTGACTTCCCAGTAAGGCTCCGCCTTGAAGCTCCGGATCGCGGCCTCGCGCTCCACCACGATGGCCAGGGTGGGCGTCTGCACGCGGCCCACGGTGGTCTTGTAGAATCCCCCGGGTTTGGAGTTGAACGCGGTCATGGCCCGGGTGCCGTTGATGCCCACCAGCCAGTCGGCCTCGGAGCGGCTCAGGGCGGCATCCGCCAGGGGCTGCATCTCGTCGTCCTCGCGCAGCCCCACGAAGCCGTCGCGGATGGCGGCGGGGGTCATGGACTGGAGCCACAGCCGCTTGATGGGCTTCTTGGCCTTGGCGTGGCGGATGATGTTGCGGAAGATGAGCTCGCCCTCCCGTCCGGCGTCGCAGGCGTTGACCAGGGCGTCCACGTCCTTGCGCTTGATCAGCTTGACCAGCGTTTTCAGCCGGGAGGCGCTCTTCTGGATCGGCTTGAGATCGAAGTAGGGCGGTATCACCGGCAGATTGGCGAAGCTCCACTTGCCGCGCTTGGCCTCGACTCCCTCCGGCGGAGTCTGCTCCAGCAGGTGCCCCACCGCCGACGACAGCACGTAGTCGTCGCTCTCGTAGTAGTCCTGGTGCCGTTTGAAGCCGCCCAGCGCCCTGGCCACGTCCGCGGCCACCGACGGCTTCTCCGCGATGATCAGTGCCTTGCCCATGATGTTGTGTCGACCCCGGAAGGCCCGGGGGCCCACGGCGGATGCCCCTCCATCCGTCCTGCGTGAGCGTGTGAACAGTGCATATGTCCACTTAGAGGTATACCTGTCAAGTCGCCGGGGGCAAGCCGTTAGCGGGAAATCGTGAATCCATGTAATAAGGGGGCACGGAGACGGGAGGACCTGCAGACCGGCTCCCCAAGGAGGAGAGAACCCATGCCCAACGTGAAGCTGGCCACCGGCGTCGACCTCTATTACGAGACCCACGGACAGGGTGAGACCCTGATCTTCGTACCCTCCACCGCCTATTCGGGCGAGGTCTGGAAGCCCTCGCAGATGCCGCTGGCGGATTCCCTGAATCTGATTTTTCACGACCCGCGCGGTTGCGGAAGGTCGGTGGCGCAGCAGAGCGTCTACACCATCGAGCTCATGGCCATGGACATTGTGGCGCTGATGGACCACATCGGCTGCCCCTCGGCCCACTTCATCGGCCACTCCATGGGCGGGCGCATAGCGCTGTCGCTGGCGCAGAACTTTCCCGGCCGGGCCAAGAGCCTGATCATGGCGGCCGCGGGCTCCGGCACCGCGGGCCGGGCCGGGCCGGACTGCGTTCCGGGCCTGCCGCACCAACTCGTCTATGAACTGATCGAGATGGGCTTCGAGAAGTTCGTCCGCGACGAGATCGTCGACTCCGACACCTTCTTCACCGCCGACTACCGCGCCAGCCATGGCGCCGAGGTGGAGGCGTTTTACAAGATGGCCTGGGAGACCCACGCCAAGCTGCCGGAGTTCGTCCACCTGGTGATGGCGCGGCACAGCTTCGAGGGCACCCACCGTTTGCAGGACGTCCAGTGCCCGACCATGGTGCTGATCGGCGACGGCGATACCGTGGGCAGCAACCACGTGGCCCAGGCCCAGGTACTGGCGGACCGCATCCCCGGCGCCGAGCTGAAGGTCCTGGAGCGGCAGACCCACGGCTTCTTCTGGGAGGATCCGGA
>JAPOQB010000467.1 GCA_026710965.1 Deltaproteobacteria bacterium
ATCCGCCCGCCAAGCCACGCGTTGTTGTAACTCCGTTGGTCGTGCAGGGACATACGCCGGGCAGCGGGCTTGACGAAGAGGCCGGGTTCAAGCTGAGTGACTCGCACCTGTCATGAACACGGGGGAAACCATCGACAGAGTGTTCGACGGCCGCGTCGCGGTCATTCAGCGGCGCGGGGGCTACCGGTTCGCCCTGGACTCGCTGCTGCTGGCGCGCTTCCCGGAGTTGCGCGGCCGGGAGCGGATCGTCGACCTCGGGGCCGGAAACGGAGTCGTGGCCCTGTCCCTGGCCGCGTTGAACCCGGGCGTGGCGGTCACCGGCGTCGAGTTGCAGGAGGCCATGGTGGAACGGGCCGAGCGCGGGGCGGTGCTGAACGACCTTGGCGGACGGGTGCGGATGGTGCGGGGCGACGTGCGCGAGGTGGAAAAGGACTTTTCGGCCGGCGGCTTCGACGTCGCGGTGTGCAATCCTCCCTACCGCCCGCGCCGGAGCGGCCGGGTCAATCCCGACCGCGAACGGCTGTTGGCCCGGCACGAGGTGGAGGGCACGCTGGCGGACTTCGTTGGCGCCGGGGTGTATCTCTTGCGGCACCGGGGCCGGATGTGCCTGGTGTACCCGGCGGAAAGGGCGGTGGAGCTGTTCTCGGTCATGCGGAAGCAGGGCGTCGAGCCCAGGCGGGCGCGTTTCGTCCATTCGTTCGCCGGCGGGGCCGCGACCCTGATCCTTGCGGAGGGGGTCAAGGGCGCGCGCACGAGCCTGACGGTGCTGCCGCCGCTGGTCATCTACCGGCGCGAAGACGAGTACACGGACGAGATGGCGGGATTGTTGAGCGCTAACCCCGTTTCCTCAGATGGTTCAGCAACAACTGTCGCAACGAGTCCCGGAGCTCGGGATCGCTGAGGTGACCCAACTCGCCCTCCGGGAGCCGGGTCGTGTCCACCGGGGTGGGAGGCGGGTCGACACTCTCCGCCGCCGGCTCGGCGGGAATTTCCCCCACCACGAAGAAGATGTTGGTGACCACCTCGCGCTCCAGCCGCTGGTTGAGCTTCTCCATCAAGAGATCCTTCATGTATTGGAGTTGCTGCATCCAGGTCGGCGCCCGTACCTTGACGAAGAGGGTGCCGTTGCGAATCTTCTCGGGCTGGGCGTTCCGCGCCACCGCCGGACCCACCGTGTCGTCCCATATCGCCCACAGGGCATAGTCGTCGAGCCGCCGCCTGAGCGGCAGCCGTTTCACCGTGCGGTCGAGAATGTTGCCGAGTCGCTCCATGTTCGGGTGCCCGCCGCATTCCGCGGCGGGGGAGTCTCCAGGATAGCCGCCCGGGCGACCGGGCATCAAGTCCGGGGACGGAAAATCATGGTCAATTTGTTCTTGACAGCACTACATGTTGTGGTATGGTGGGAATTCCGCACTAGATACGGCTGATGCCAACCATGCTAGCGCGACACCGAACGGATACCACCGAGAGGGTATACGACCGACGCCCGGAGAGGGCAACAGGATACGAGGGAGGGGCCATGTCTGCCATTACGACCACCACGTCCACCGCGCCACGCGCCGACGATACCGCCAAGGGCCAGGCTCCGGGTATTCACGTCCGGCGGTATTTCACCAGGGCCGGCGAGAATCCATACGACCAGGTGGAGTGGGAGATCCGTTCGGCCACGATCCAGAACGAGAGCGGCAAGATCGTGTTCGAGCAGAACAACGTGGAGGTGCCCAAGGCCTGGTCGCAGATGGCCACCAATGTCGTGACCTCGAAGTATTTCCGCGGCCCCCTGGGGACGCCCCAGCGGGAGCGCACGGTGCGTCAGCTCATCAGCCGCGTGGTGGACACGGTCACGGGCTGGGGCCGGGCGGACGGCTACTTTGCCGGCGAGGACGATGCGCGCGCCTTCTCGGACGAGCTCACCCACATCCTGGTGCACCAGAAGGCCTGCTTCAACAGCCCGGTGTGGTTCAACTGCGGCATCGAGGAAAGGCCCCAGTGCTCGGCCTGCTTCATCCTCTCGGTGGACGACACCATGGAGTCCATCCTCGATTGGTACCGCAAGGAAGGGGTGATCTTCAAAGGCGGCTCGGGCTCGGGCGTCAACCTGTCGCGGATCCGCTCTTCCAAGGAACAGCTCGGCGGCGGCGGCACGGCGTCGGGACCGGTCTCCTTCATGCGCGCGGCGGACGCCTCCGCGGGGGTCATCAAGTCCGGCGGCAAGACCCGGCGGGCGGCCAAGATGGTGATCCTGGACGCGGACCATCCGGATCTCATGGAGTTCATCAACTGCAAGGTGGAAGAGGAGAAGAAGGCCTGGACCCTCATCGAGGCGGGATACGACGCCAGCCTGGACGGCCCGGCCTACGGCAGCGTGTTTTTCCAGAACGCCAACAACTCGGTGCGGGTGCCCGACGAGTTCATGGAGCGGGTGCTGGCCGACGGCGAATGGGACACCCGCTTCGTCACCACCGGCGAGGTGTCGGAGACCTTCCGCGCCAAGGACATCCTGCGGATGATCGCGGAGGCGACCCATCTGTGCGGCGACCCCGGCATGCAGTTCGACACCACCATCAACAACTGGCACACGTGCTCGAACACCGGCCGCATCAGCGGCTCCAACCCGTGCTCGGAGTACATGCACCTGGACAACTCGGCCTGCAACCTGGCCTCGCTGAACCTGCTCAGGTTCCTGCGCGACGACGGCGGCTTCGATACCGAGTCCTTCCGCCACACCGTGGACATCATGATCACGGCCCAGGACATCCTGGTGGACAACTCGTCGTACCCCACCGAGGAGATCACCCAGAACGCCCGCGACTTCCGCGAGCTGGGGCTGGGCTACGCCAATCTGGGGGCGCTGCTGATGTCCCTGGGACTGCCCTACGATTCCGATGCCGGGAGATCCTACGCCGGGGCGGTGACCGCGCTGCTCACGGGCGAGGGATACCTTCAGTCAAGCCGCATCGCGGACCGGCTGGAACCCTTCGGAGGCTATGCGGTCAACCGGGAGCCCATGCTCAAGGTGCTCGACATGCACCGTTCCCATGCGCACAAGATCGCTTCGTCGCACGTGCCGCTGGATCTGCTCACCGCGGTGCGGGAAGTGTGGGATACGGTGTGCGAGGAAGGGGAGGAGCACGGAGTACGGAACTCGCAGATCTCGGTGCTGGCCCCCACCGGCACCATCGCCTTCATGATGGACTGCGACACCACCGGAGTGGAGCCCGATATCGCCCTGGTGAAGTACAAAAGGCTCGTGGGCGGCGGCATGCTCACCATCGTCAACAACACCGTGCCGCGTTCGTTGAAGCGGCTCGGTTACGACGCCAAGCAGATCCAGGAGATCCTGGAATACATCGACGAGCACGGCCCCATCGAAGGGGCGCCGCCCCTCCGCGAGGACGACCTGCCGGTGTTCGACTGCGCCTTCAAGCCCGCCAACGGCAGCCGCTCCATCCACTACATGGGGCACATCCGGATGATGGGCGCCACCCAGCCGTTCATCTCCGGTGCCATCTCCAAGACCA
>JAPOQB010000474.1 GCA_026710965.1 Deltaproteobacteria bacterium
ACCGTGTGGAGCTTCAACCCGCGGAAGTTGTCCTTGAGCCGGTTGTAGGCGGCCCCGGATGGTAGCCGCACCTTGAGCCACTGCGGCTTGTGTCCTGCTTGCGGGCGTGCGTCGATCATCAATTTCCAGACTAACCCAGGGGTCGAGAAAAGGCTATCGGGCCGTCGTTGCGTCTCGACCCCGGGTCAAGCCCGGGGTGACGGGAAGGGAAGCCGCGGGAAAGCCTATCCGACTGCGTCGCTCGTGGCTCCCGGGTCAAGCCCCCGGGATGACGTTGGGTCTGCCCTCCGGCATCCCGGGGGCTTGACCCGGGAGCCCGACTGGAACCTGGATCACGACTCGAAGTAGCCTCCGACGATGGCGTCGTGCCAGAGCCGGGACACCGGCGGTATGATGCCGCGCGGAAGGTCGTCGTAGGTGAGCCCCCAGGTATGGATGCCGGCCCCCAGGGAGACGCAGGCGACCTTGGGCGCCGGGTCCATGGCCGCGTACAGGGCCAGGGAGCCCTGGCACCGCTGCAGCGTGACGGTGTCGTCGTCCAGGCCGTGGAGCGAAAGCACGGGCGGGACCGCTTTGACATCGGGGCCGGAAAGCTCTCGCAGGTAGCCGAGATAGCGGCCCACCAGCCGCTCCTCGTCCGTCGCGTCCATCTCCAGGCGCCGGGCGGTGACCCGGGCGGCCTGTTCCAGCGCGCCGGCGCCGTTCTTGTGGACGAAGTCCTCGGCCTTGAAGTTGGTACGCTTCCTGCCTACCTCCCATTTCTCCATGGTGAGCTCCATCAGCATCGGCAGGCCGTAACCCTTGTCCTTGAGACCCTCGAAGAGGTAGCGGGCGGTGTCGCGCCAGGTCCGCAGCCGCAGATGGTTGAAGGGGAACTCCCAGCGGTCGCCGGTGGTGGCGGTGTAGATGTAGGCGAAGGTCGATGAGCCGTAACCGAGCACGCCCGCCACGTTGGCCACGCGCTGGGCCGCGATCATGGCGAAGGGTCCGCCGGTGGAGTGACCGTGGACATACAGCGCGTATTCGGATTCGGGGAACTCGCGCCGGCAGCTCTCCCGCATCGCTTCCTCGAAGGCCACGGGCCATGCGGCCATGCGGTAGTAGAACTCGGTCCCCTCCCGGGCCACCAGCGAAATGACGGTACCGTAGTCGGCGCGGCGGGCGTCGTCCCGGGCGACCTCGTACTGGTCGGGGGTGATGCGGGTCTCCCGGGTCCACAACGGCGTCCGCCCGGTGCCATCGGCCTCGAGGGTCTCGCCGGGCCAGTCCCTGGACGGGTCCAGCAGGTAGAGGCGCCCGGGAAAGGTCATGAGCGTGACCTTGAAGCCGAACTTCGTGGCCAGCATCCGGGCCACGGGCTCCAATGACTTGTAGTCCGACGTGCCGCCGTGAAGCAGGAAAATGCCGGCTCGTCTCCCGTCCGGAACCTTGGGTATGCGGGCCGGGTCCTCGGGCTCGTAGGTCATGGTGCCGATGTCCCAGTCCATGCCAAGGGCCTGGATCCGAAAGATGTCCTCACGGTTCCCCACCGGGATGTCGGGCAGGGCCAGGGTTTCCTGTGACAGTTTGACGATCTCGGCACGAGGAATGCTGCTGGGCGGCGCCCAGGCGCCGTTGGTTCCGGTCATTGAAGGGCCTCCGTTGGTTGCGTGATGTGGGTTCAGATTCCCAGGAGCCCTTTTTGCCCGTAGTAATAGAATCCGGCAAGGGCGCCCGTCATGAGGGTCGCCAGGGTGGCGCCCACCAGGGCCCGGATGCCCAGCGAGGAGAGATCTCCGCGGCGCTCGGGCGCCAGCGCGCCGATGCCGCCGATGAAGATTCCCACCGAGGCCACGTGGGCGAAACCGCACAGGGTGTACGAGAGGATGAGCAGCGTGCGGGGCGAGACCGCCCCCTCCGCGCCGAGCCTGCCCAGCTCCTGATACGCCACCACCTCCGTCAGGATGGCCCGCCCTCCGAGCACGCGGCCGGCGGCAACCATGTCCGTTCCGGGCAGGCCCAGGAGCCAGGCGAGGGGGGTGAACAGCCACCCCAGGATGCGCCGGAGGTCCACGGGTCCCCCCAAGGCATCGCTGAGCGGAGCCGTCAACTTGATCAGCCCGTAGTCGATGAGCGCCACCGAACCCAGGATCGCGATGAGCAGGGTGGCAATGCCCGCGGCCAGCTTGAGGCCCTCCCAGGAGCCGTCCATCAA
>JAPOQB010000475.1 GCA_026710965.1 Deltaproteobacteria bacterium
CAGGCCGGCGCCGGCGCCCACCCGCATGTGCTGGATGATGCCGTCGTTGATGATCGCCAGAGGCTCGCCGTTGTTGGTGCTGAAGAGCATGACGAGACCGCAGAACGTGCCGGGCTCGATGCAGTACTTCTCCTCGTTGGCACCCTCCGGCCAGCGCACCATGTCGGACTTCATGCGGATGGCGAACGTACCGTAGGTCCGGCACACGCCTTCCATGCTACCCCAGCGGAAGAACGCGTCCTGCTCGTCGCTGGGAGCCCAGACGTCGAGTCTGGGCCGGTGCACGGCATTGCCCGCGGCCAGGTCCTGATAGCCCACTTCCAGGGCCTCCAGGCACGTTTTCATGTCCAGCAGTTCATGGACATCCTGGTTGTTGAGGAAAAGCATCGGCACCTCGGGATGTATCGGGAACGGGTGAGTCCGCGCCGGAACCCGCCGATGATCCCTGAACGGTCCGGAGTTGTCAAGATGCGCCGAGCTTCCCGGCGTGGCGAGCCAAGTGTTTCTCTTGAGTTGCAGTCTGGATATGTAGCATATCGTCTTCGGTATGGTTTGGTTTTTGGCCCTATTTGGCCTTACTTTGGCCTCTTTGATTCCCCATGGCGTTACTGTATAGTGCCGGAGTCGTAACTTGGGAACGAGCTATGCAGTCCGCGAACGATACCCATGTGATTCACGAACGAGCCGTGCGATTCGCGGATAAGAGCCGTTCAGATGCAGTCGTTTCAGGCATTCTCAAGGAGGTGTGAAATGGCACTCGACCCGGCGACCACAAGCACTACGTTCGATCGTTACATCGAGGAGTTGCGCTCTCTCTGGAGAGACAGTCACGACGCGGAGCTGCCCTTCAAGGTGAAGGCCGCCATGGAGCGGATGATCGCGTCCACGAGTCCGGACGATCCCTGGATGGCCGAGATCATCCGGGACGCCGACCCGTCCAGAGAACTCTACCGCGATCCCGACTACGGGTTCGTCCAGATGGGTCATGTGCATCCCGAAGGGCACGGCAACACGCCTCACGACCACGGACCTTGCTGGGTGGTTTACGGTGCCTATACGGGACTCACCGAAATACCCCTCTACGAGCGCGCCGATGACGGCAGGAACGCCGAAAAGGCCGATTTGCGCATCAAGGAGGTCCACAAGCTGGGGCCCGGCGTCGTCTACCCTTACCTGACGGGCCAGATCCATTCGACGCAGGTAGCGGAACCGCCCGCGGTGGTCTTCCGGTTTCTCAGCGCGGACCTCACCCGGATTCTCCGCCGGCGCTACAATTTGGAGACCGGCGCGGTGTCGCTCATCGAGCCGTTGTCATAGCCGGATTCTCCGTCGCCCGCGGGGGGTGTGCCCCGTTGCCGGAGGCCCAACGGTGGCCCAGGCGAAGAGGATGCCGGCGCGATGACCCATATCCTGAACAACGACGACGTCGAGAGCGTTCTCACCATGGACGTTTGTCTGGAGGCCGTCGAGCAGGCCTTCCAGGATCTGGGCCGGGGCATCGCCGTCAATCAGCTTCGCACTCATACCTACGTTTCCCTGGAGAGCTCCAAACAGTCCTACCGTCTCAAGACCATGAACGGCGCGGTTCCCCGTTTCGGCGTCATGGCCCTGCGGCTCTCCTCGGACATCGTTCACTTTCCCACTGTTTCCGGTTTGGTGCGCCAGGAGAAGGTTCCGGCCGCTCCGGGGAAGAAGTTCGTCGGCCTGATCCAGCTTTACAGCCTCGAAACCGGTGAGCCCCTGGCGATCATCCAGGACGGATTCCTGCAGAAGACCCGGGTGGGGGCCACCAGCGCGCTGGGTGTGAAATACCTCGCCCGGGAGGACGCCCGGGTGCTGGGGCTGTTCGGCTCGGGTCTCCAGGCGGGAGCGCACATCGAGGCCATCGCCAAGGTCCGAAAGCTCGAGAAGGTCAAGGTCTTCAGTCCCAACCCGGAGCACCGGCGGGCATTTGCCGCGCACTGGAACGAGAGCCTGGGCATTCCGGTAATCGCCATGGACGATCCCAGGGACGTCGTGGTGGGCTCGGATATCGTCATGTCGGCCACCAACACCAACGAGCCGACGTTCAAGGGTGAATGGCTCGAAGAAGGGACCCACGTGGGCTCCATCGTGAACAGCGACGAATCCGTCAAACGCATCGAGCTGGACGAGGTTACGCTGCGCCGGGCCGACGTCATCGTCATCAACTCACGCGCCCAGTCCGAGTACGCCGGGCACCCCGACTTGTTGAAGCCCATCGAGGAGGGCGTGTTCGGCTGGGAAAAGATTCACGAGCTGGGCAGTCTGATGGTCGGCGAGGCACCGGGGCGGAGCGGTGACGCCGACATCACGGTGTACAAGAACAACGTCGGCATGGGCATTCAGTTCGCCGCGGTGGGCTCCAGAGTGCTGGAGCTGGCGAAGGAGCAGGGACTCGGAAGGGAAATCCCAACGGATTGGTTTCTCGAGACGATACACCCCTAGAGGCCTTGATTGCCGTTAGGCCCCTGGTCGCCCATGGGGCACCCGTGGGGCTCCTTTGGTCGCAACGACGTGGTGGTGTCCTCAAAGGAGGGAGTGGATGCAAGCCAATATCGACATCAAGTGGGGCCGGAAAAATCGAGTCCTGATCGCGATGCTTGAGGGTCGTTTTGACGGCCGCAACGCCGACGCGTTCGAGCGCATGCTGGACCTCGGGATCGATCCCGGAGACGAGGCCCTGATCATGGACTTCGAGCATGTCTCCTTCATGAGCAGCGCAGGACTTCGAATCGGTCTGCGAATGGCCAAGAGGTTCGGCGAGCCGGGCAAGAGGTTTGCGGTATGCGCGCTTCCCGAATCGGTCCGCCATATCGTCACGGTCAGCGGCTTCGACAAGATCATCCCGATCTACGACACGCAGGCGTCGGCTGTCGAAGCAGTGGAAAACGGTTAGCGTCTTCACGGGAAGGTGCACCGGGCAACAGGTGAAGAAATGAGCGACGGTCAAGACGATATACAGGAAAAGCTGGCGGGGATACGAGCCGCGTTGGACGTGGAGCTCGTGGGGGACAACATTTCGGACATCGCCGAATTCACGGTGGAGAAGTTCGAATTCCGGACCGAGAGCACGCTGCCCGCCGAAACACGCGAGGCCGCGATCGGGGAGATCAAGAGTGTGTTGTGGGAGAGGGTTGAACAATTGAAGGAGCGGCGCAAACAGGTTCTTGCGGACATGTTCAATGCGGCGGAAGCGAAGCTGGGCGAGGTGATCGAAAGGGACAGGCGGGCGAGCACCAAGCGCCCGGCGAGCTAGAGCGAATCTTTGCGGCAGTTCAAGGATTCGACCGTGACCGGACCGTACCCCGGCGCACCCGAGAGCCGGACCATCGAAACCGCCTCGCCCGACGTCATCCGCGGGCTTCAGGGAGAACGCCTCGCCGCGCTGGTGCGGCGCTCCTGGGAACACATTCCCTTTTACCGTGACCGCTGGAAGGCCCGCGGCATCGAACCCGGGGACATCCGCACCGCCGCCGACATCCGCAAGCTCCCGGTCATTCGCAAGAGCGACTTCGAGGACAGTCTCAGGCTCCATCCCCCCTTCGGCGACTACCAGGGCGACTACCCCGCGGTGCGGGTCCAGGCCAGCTCGGGTACGTCGGGCAACCCCAAGCCCTTCTTCTTCACGCGCAACGACTGGGACATCATCGCCCGGCTGTGGAGCCGGCGTTTCCATGCCCAGGGGGTGAGGGAAGGGGATATCCTCCAGATCGTCTTTGCCTACACCCTGTTCATCGTGGGCTTCACCGCCTCCGAGGGGGCCATGCGGCTGGGGGCCCTGGTGGTGCCCACCGGCAGCGGCAGCGTCACCCCGAGCGAGCGTCAGGTGAAGATCGCCCGGGACTGGGGCGTCACCGTGCTGGCGGGGACGCCGTCCTACGTGCTCCACCTGGCCGACGTGGCCGAAGGGCAGGGATTCGATCTCCGGAAGGACTTCCGGCTCCGGCGCACCATCCACACCTCCGAGACCATGACCGAGGCGGCGCGGCGCGCCATCGAGAGCCGCTGGGGCGTGTCCGCCTACGACAACTTCGGCAGCGTGGAGACCGGTTCCCCGACGTTCGAGTGCGAGGAACGGAGCGGCTACCACATCAACGAGGACGCCTACATCTTCGAGGTGCTGGATCCGGCCACCCACGAACCGGTGCCGCCGGGCAGCGAGGGCGTGCTGGTGGTCACCTGCCTCTTCAAGGAGGCGGCGCCGGTGATCCGCTACAACATCGAGGACCTGTGCGAGTTCATCGACGACGGCTGCGGCTGCGGCCGCACCTTCCGGCGCATCTCCAAGCTCCGGGGCCGCCTGAGCGACATGGTCAAGGTGAGCGGCATCCCGTTCTATCCCACCTCGGTGGAGACCGCGCTGGAGCGTCTACCCCAGCTCACCCGGGAGTACCTGGTCACCGTGGACCGCGTGGGACAGCGGGACACCCTGACGGTGGAGGTGGAAATGCGGCCGGGCTGCGAGGCCGGCGCCGCTATCAAGCGACAACTGGAACGCGAGCTCAAGGTGGCAACGAGTCTCACCATGGAGGCCGTGCTGCTCACCCCGGGTGAGTTGGGCCAGTCCCTGGGCGTCGAGGACCGCATCAAGGTGCGGCGTATCCGGGACAAGCGGACGACGTAGTGCATCGGGCCTCGGGAGCGCCTCATCGCGGACCTCGAATACGGCGCTGTTCCCGCTTGCAATCGACTGCCGGGCACCTTACGTTTTGCGTCATGATTTTCGACGACAATCGCGGCTTTATCGACGCTCTCCGGCGCTCCGGCGACCTCGTGGAGGTGGAGAAGGAGGTCACCTGGGACCTGGAGCTCGGGGCTATCAGCCGGCTGGCCTGTGAGAAGGATGGCCCGGCGGTGTGGTTCAAGCGTGTCACGGACTATGTCGGCGAGGTCTCGGTTTTCGTCAATCCGGTCGCCACCTGGCGCCGCATCGCCATCGCCCTGGGGCTCCCGGCCACCGCCACGGTGCGGGAGATCTACGAAGCCTACGAGAAGGGGGAAGGCAACCCCATCGAGCCGGTTGAGGTCAAGGAAGCGCCGTGCAAGCAGGTGATTCGCCTGGGCTCCGACGCCGACCTTTTCGACCTGCCCACGCCCATGCTCCACGAGGGCGACGGCGGACGCTACCTGGGCACCTGGGACCTGGTGATCTCGAAGGACGTGGACAGCGGCTGGGTCAACTGGGGCATGTACCGGTTCATGGTCTACGACGCGCACCACTTGACCGGCTTTCCGCGCCCCACGAGCCACCTGGGCAAGGTCTTTCAGGAGCACTACGTGGCCCGGGGGAAGCCCATGCCCCTGGCCATCGCCATCGGCACGGATCCGCTGTCACACTTCGCCGCCGCCGCCACCTACGCCCTGGGGGGCGACGAGGCGAGCCTCGCCGGGGGTCTGCGCGGCCGGCCGGTGGAGATGGTCCGTTGCGAGACCAACGATCTTCTGGTGCCGGCCCATTCCGAGATCGTCATCGAGGGCGAGGTCTTGCCCGACCGGGTGGGACTGGAGGGTCCTTACGGCGAGTACCCGGGTTACCGCACCGGCGAGATGGGTAACGGCATTCTCTTCCGGACCACCGCCGTCACCCACCGGAAAGACCCCGTTCTCACGGTGGATGCCACCGGTTACAAGGACGACAGCTCGACGGTGACCGCGCTGTCGGGCGCCCTGGCCATCAAGCGCAGGCTCGAGCGCCACGGCGTGCCGGTGCGGGACGTCTACGTGCCGCCGGAGGGCGCCGTGCACCTGGCGGTCATGAGCGTGGACTACGGCGGCCAGGAGGTGGCCCGGAAGGTGCTTCAGGTGCTGACCTCGCGCCGGGCGCTCTTGTCGAAGCTCTTCCTGGTGGATACCGACACCGACGTGTACGACATGGGCAAGGTCCTGCACGCCTTCTCGACCAAGTGCCACCCGGCCAATGGCATCCACGTGATCCACTACGAGGGGCGCGCCAATACGCTGACCCCCTGCTACAGTCAGGCGGAACGGGCGGCGCAAAAGGGCGCCACCGTGCTGTACGACTGCACCTGGCCGGGGGAATGGTCGCGGGAGTGGGAGACGCCGGTGAAGGCGACCCTGGACTCGATCTTCTCCAAGGAGGTGCAGGAGAAGGTGCTGAAGAACTGGAGCGAGTATGGCTTCAAGCAGTGAGCGCGCCTGGGACACCTTCGTGCGCCGGCCGGGGGATCTCAAATGCGGCGGCGAGGCGCCGCTGGTGCTGAGGGACCTGAGACCGGGCCGCGGCAAGTACGGACTCCGGCACGTGGTGGGCATCGTCCGCGAGGGCGACGGCCCTGGCGACCTGCTCGTGGTCCGCACCGTGGTGGGCGTGGTGCTGCCCGGGTCCTATACCGTCGAGATCGTCCGGGAGCTGCCCCAGGAGATCGCCGGCACGCCGTACCAGGACTTCTACGGGGCGTTGCAACGGGCGGCCGAGCCGGAACCCGCGTAACGACACTCCTCCTGATCGATCCCCCGCCGATTCCCGCCTTCTGTCCGGCCGCGGGTGCATGTCTGTCCCGGTGTCACCGGACCGGAGCGCTTCACTGCTGGACGCCGTGCGGGTCCAGCGCGTCCCGAAGACCGTCCCCGATATAGTTGAACGCCATGACGGCGATGAAGATCAGGACGCCGGGGATCAGGATCCACGGGTGGAAGCGGATCTGCGCGATATCCATGGCGAGGGCCAGCATGTTGCCCCAGGAGGCCTCCGGGTCCTGGATGCCGAGGCCGATGAGGCTGAGGCCCGATTCCCCAAGAATGTAGCCCGGAATGGACATGGTCGCGGCGACGACGGCGTAGGAGAGCGTGTTGGGCAGCACGTGGCGGATGATGATGCGTGAATGGGGAACACCCATGGCGCGCGCGCTGGTGACGTAGTCCATTTCGGTGATGGACAGGACGAGGCCGCGGATGATCCGCGCCAGGCTGGCCCAGCCGATGAAGCTCAGGATGACCACGATGGCGAGGTATGTTTCGAACGATGACCAGTCCGCGGGAATCGCCGCACGCAGGGCCAGGAGGAGGTAGAAGGCCGGCATCATCATCAGCATCTCGCACAGGCGCTGAATGAACATGTCCGTACGTCCGCCGAAATAGCCCGAGGCGCCGCCGATGAGCATTCCCAGGACGAACGTGATGGCCACTCCGATCAGCCCCACGGATAGCGAAACGCGGCTGCCGTACAACAGGCGGGAAAGGACGTCGCGCCCGAAACTGTCCGAGCCGAGCAGGAAAAGCATGGGCCGGTTGGGGTCGTTCTCGGAGATGTTCTCCACGCCGCGCAGGCCGAACAGGTGCAGCCGGGTCTCGATGAGTCCCAGGAAACGGTGGCGATCTCCGGTGACGAAAACGCCGATGGGATAGGTGGCGCCGGGGGTTTCGCGATAGACCTTGCGCTGGTTCTGGTCGAATTCGAAGGCGCTGTTGCGGATGTAGGGCCACCTCAAGCCGTCCTCGTCGGAGAAATGGATCCAGGTGATCATGGGCGGATGATAGGCCTTCTTCCGGGCGCTGGCGGCATAGTGATAGGGCGCCAGAAAGTCCGCGAAGATGGCGGCGCCATAGAGGACCACGAGGATCCAGAATCCCAGCATGGCGAGACGGTTGCGCCGCAGACGTGAGAGAGCGCGCCGGAGCGGAGAGTGGGATCCGGGAGTCGTGCGCGTTTCGCGGCTGGCCTTGTCGGAGTCGGGGGGCATGGCAGCTACCTGTAACTGATGCGCGGGTCAACCCAGGCCAGCAGGATGTCGGCGAGCAGGTTGCCGATGATCAACAACACCCCTCCGGCCAGAGAACTGGCCATTACGACGTAGATATCGTACGAACGCACCGCCGTAAGCATCAGTTGCCCGATCCCCGGGTAGCCGAAAACGATCTCCACCAGAGCCGAACCGCCGATGATTGTGGGCAGCAGAGAGCCGAAGCCCGCCACGAACGGGGTGATGGCGTTCCTCAGGATGTGCTTGTAGTTGACCATGGCATTGGAGAGGCCCTTGGCCCGTGCGGTGACGACGAACTGCATGTGGCTCTTGTCGAGAAACTCCGCCCGCAGCACGCGGACCAGCGCCGCCATGGAGCCGGTGCCGAGCACGAGCACCGGCAGGACCAGGTGACGGGCTACGTCCATCATCCGTCCCCACGTATCGAGTTCATGGTAGTTCGCCGACGTGAGCCCGCCGATGGGAAGCCATTCGTACAACGGATTGTTCGGGTTGAAATCGTAGGTCAGGGTCACGGCATAGAGCAGCAACAGCGCGAAGAAAAACGAGGGGATGGCCATGCCCATGTAGGCCATGAAGCCGAACGCCTTGTCGCTCCAGGAGTAGGGATGCGTGGCCGAGTAGATGCCAATGGGCAGCGACAGCAGCCACGTGAAGAGAATGGCCAGGACGTTCAACAACATGGTGTTCTTGAGAAAAGGCCACATGGTGGTCCACACGGGCTGGCGGTTGGCGATGGATTTGCCGAAATCGGGCATGCCGATGCGGAAACCGCTGCCGGCTTTCACGAGCCGGATCTCGTCCACGAAGAGGGAACCGGGGACGTCGCCGTGGAACGAGATCGGACCCATGCGCGTGGTATCCACGCCCGCCGCGTGGAGCTCGGCGAGGTCGACCGCCAACGACGTGGTGGCGTTGCCGGTCAGGAGCAACTCGGTGGTGTGGGCGTTCGAGTCCACATCCTGGAAGGACACGGACACCGTCATCGGCGGCAGCGGTTCCGGGACGATCCTGAAGGTCACGCGGTCACAGCGGGCCGGCTCCGCCAGCCCGGGCGGAAAGGCATTGCGGACCAGCGCCAGGCGCCGTGCCGGATCCAGGGTGTGACGCGTCGTGGCCAACACCGTATCGCCGGAGTGATAGGCGACCTCCAGCACCGCCGGTCTTCCGCCGCGCTGCCGGGCGAAGAGGAACAGCCCCTTGAGTCTGTTCCGGTCCGCGCCGAAGCGGGCGTAGTCGGCGTCGGTCAGCGCCACCGAGGCCGGTTCGGCCGTGCCGACCCTTCGGCGCTCCTGAAAAGCCTTTCCCTCCCGGTCCTGGATGCGCAGGAAGATGTCGGCGCCGCCGGCCCGGTCGTTGCGGAGTTCCATTTCGATGGAGCGAAACTCGTCGCGGGACCAGTGGTTCCAGGCGCGTTGGCTTGCCGCGTTGGGGTTGTCCGTCTTTCGCAGTACGCCGAGGCCTCCGGGCCCGTCGAAGTTGAACCCGAGCCCGAAGCTGCCGTCCGCCTGCACCGGGACGAGGACCGGCGTGGCGTTGCCGGTGATCTTGTAGGCGCTACGGTTGGCGGCCAGATCAGCGTACTCGAAATCGGCGATGCGAACGCGCTCACGGGCGAAACGAACGTCGAACAACACACCGCGCAGCCACCGCGAGTACTGGGTGACCCAGCCCTTGTCGGCGCCGAACTCGCGTTTCCACTGGCGCAGTTGCCGCTGGTCGAGATCGGGTTGCAGCGCCCACTGGTCGAAATAGTCCCCCGGAGCGATCTGGATGATCATGAAGATCACGAAGGTCAGGGCGAACAGCGACGGAATCGTGATCAGTAGCCGCCGTACGATGTAGGTCGTCATGGTCGAGTCATCCCGGACCAGAACGGTAAACGGGTCACTTCAGGTAGAGCCGTCGTACGTCGAACAGCCCGAACAGGGTCGGCGTGACATTGGCGAAGCGGTTGCGGATGGCCGTGATGCGCTCGGCCAGCGCGGTGTAGACGACGGGCACGTTGTCGGACGCGATCTGCTGGAACTCGTGGTAGATGGCAACCCGCTTCTCGTGCTTCAGCTCGCGGCTGCCGCTCACGAACAGCTCATCGATCCGCCTTTCCCACTCGGTGGCCGGCTCCTCCTGGTTCGGGAACCACAGGTGAAGCCGTTCGCCGGAATGCCAGAAGTTGATGCCGTGATGGGGCTCCACGCCGCCCGTGAAGCCGATCACGATAGCGTCCCAGTCGTAGGTGCTGGTGAGTTGGGACACCAGGGTGTTGAATTCCAGGAATCGGAGGTTCACCCGGATGCCGATTCTTGCCAAGTCCTGCTTGATGATCGTGCATACCCGTTCCCGCACCGTATTTCCGGAGTTGGTGGCCAGAGTGAAGACGATGCTGTTGCCTTCGGCATCTTCCCGGACGCCGTCGCCGTCAACGTCGAACCAGCCCAAACCGTCGAGCAG
>JAPOQB010000149.1 GCA_026710965.1 Deltaproteobacteria bacterium
CCGACGTTCCCCAGACCCACGATGCCCAGGGTCTGTCCCGCGATGCGCGATACCGGGCCGCGGTAGGCGTGGAGCTCGGCGGTGTGGCGGCGCCAGCGGCCCTCGCGCACGTACTGGTTCATGCGCACGAGCTTGCGGGACACGGCGATCATGAGGCCGATCATCTGCTCCGACACTTCGATGGAGTTGCAGCCGGCGGCGTTGCACACGGCGATGCCGCGCTCCCTGGCCGCGGCCAGGTCCAGCCGGTCTACGCCCACGCCGGTGCGGCACACCACCTTGCAGCGGTCGAGCTTCTCGATGATCTCGCGGGTGAGCGGGAGGGCGCCGTGGAAGATCATGCCGTCGGCGCCCCGCCCCGCTTCCGCCAGTTCCTCGTCGTTGGTGGGCTTGGCGAGTACCAGCTCCGCGTCGGCTTCCCGCAGGATGGGCTCGATGAGGTCGACGGGGACGTCGTTGCTGCCGCAGTAGACGACGCGGAACTTCGCCACCGTTACTGCCCCAGTCCGTACATCTGCGCCGGGTTGTCCCACAGGATCTTGCGGCGGGTTTCCTCCGAGAGCTCTTTGTTGGCGCTCAAGGCGCCCACGGTCAAGTCGGGCCACTTGTCGATGCAGTCGCTGTGGGGATAGTCCGTGGCCATGGTCAGGCGGTCGTTGCCCAAGTGCTCGACGAAGCTCGGCACCAACTCCTCGCCGGCCTCGCAACTCACCCAGCACTGCCGGTGGAAATAGAAGCTGGGCTTCTCCGCGGTGGTCTTGGCCGAGCCGTGGGACTCGTGCTCCCAGTGCTCATCCATGCGCTCCAGCCAGAACGGCACCCAGCCGCAGCCGGACTCCAGGTAGGCGACCTTCAGCGTGGGGAACTTCTCCAGCACGCCGTCGCCGCAGAAGCTCAGGCAGGCGAGCATCTGCTCCATGGGATGACAGGCCACGTGGCGGCCGAACTCGCTGTAGCGGTCGCCGCCCGCCTGCTCCAGGACCGTCCGCGCGCCTTCGTGGACGCACACGGTCACGCCCAGGTCCTGGGCCGCCTCGTAGATGGGATAGTAGTCCGGGCTCGCCAGGGTGCGGCCGCAGAGCTTGTTGGGGCGCCAGAATATGCCCACCAGCCCGAGCTTCTCGCGGGCGTACCGCAACTCCTCGACGGCCCGGGCGGGATCCTGCAAGGGCAGCAGCATGACGCCGCGCAGCCGCGAGTCGTCGTGGCTGCAGTCCTCCGCGAGCCAGGTGTTGTAGGCCCGGCAGATGGCCTGGCTCAGTTCGGGGTCGATGTCCGAACTCCACATGACATAGAGGCCCATGGTCGGGAACAGCACGCTCAGGTCGATGCCTTCCTTGTCCATGTCGCGGAGGTTGGACGCGGGGTCGAAACCGGTGGCGATGGCCTCGGCGAAGGTGTCGCGCCAGGACTCGTTGCTGGCGAAGATGTAGCCGTAGTCGGTGACCTCACGATCCGGCCGCCTGTTGGAGTCGGAGACGGGCTTGCCGTCGACGTAGCGGTTGGACTGGTTCGGTCCGGTGATCTTCACCCGCCCGTGGAACTTCTTCGGCATGTACCGGTCGTACATATCCGACGGCTCCATGATGTGCCGATCCGAATCGATCAC
>JAPOQB010000359.1 GCA_026710965.1 Deltaproteobacteria bacterium
CGAAGGAGCCGGCTCGCGCGGCGGCGGCATCGCCCTCGGGCGGACAGGTGCAGCTCTTTTCGGCGCGGTCGCGGGACGCGGCGCTGGCGGCGTGGAACAGTCTCGCGTTCGAGGAAAAGGAGCTGCTCGGCGGCCTGAGCCACCGCGTGGTGAAGGCCCAAGTGCCGAAGAAGGGCGTGTTCTACCGCCTCCGGGCGGGTCCCCTGGCGGACAGGGCCGCGGCCATGCGGCTCTGCGGGCTGCTCAAGGGCCGCGGCCGGGACTGCTTCGTGCCGGCCGGGACATGGACTGGAGAGAAATGATCGGCGTCCGTAACGCCACCCGCTCCTCTTCGCAAGAGGGAACCGTTACCTGGGTTGCGACGGGAAAGAGGCCTCATGCCTGAACTGTTGCTGCTGATCGCCTGTTGCGCGCTGTTGGCGGCGGCGGTCGTTTTCGACATTGCCCGCCGCAGGATCCCCAACACCGTGCCGGTCGCCCTGCTCGGCCTGTTCGTGCTCCAGATCGCCGTCGCCGGCCATCGGGGCATGGCGCCGCTCTGGGCGCATCTCCTCACCGCCGTGTTGCTGCTGGCAGTGGGCTTTGCGCTGTTTCTGGCGGGCGCCCTCGGAGCCGGCGACGGGAAACTCATGGCCGCGGCGGGGTTGTGGATCGGGCCGCCCGACATCGGCGGCTTCCTGGTCGGGGTCGGGCTGCTCGGCATGGCCCTCGGCCTCTTTGCCCTGTTGCCGTTCGACGCGACTCGCCGGCTGCGCGCCGATCTGCCGTTCGCGGCGGCCATCGCGCCGCCGGCCATCGCGCTCCTGACGTTGCGGGCTCTTGCCGCGGCCGGGAGCGCATAAGGCGGTCCAGAGATGCTGAAAGCCCGTTTGGTAGTCGTCTTTCTTCTCGTGAGCGTCGCCGCCGTCGCCGTCTTCGGCGGCGCGTGGCTGTACTTCCGAGCGGAGCCCGAACCTCCCCCGAAAAAGGCCGCGGCCCCGCCGCCCAAGCCCCTGCCGGTGGTCCTCACCGCCTCCAAGGACCTGAAGGTCGGGAGCCTGGTCACCGCAACCGACATCGTCTGGGCGCCGCTCAAGAACGGCGCCGTCCTCACGGCGCACATGCTCAGGGGCAAGACCAAGCCGGCCGACGTGGTCGGCGCCGTCGTCCGCAGGGAGGTGTTCAACGGCACGCCGCTCACCTGGTCGTCGATCGTGCGCCCGGGCCAGTACGGCTTCCTCGCCGCCGCCTTGAGACCCAACCACCGCGCGGTCACGATCCTCGTCAACCGGGCCACCAGCCAGGCCGGGTTGATCTATCCCGGAGACCGGGTCGACGTGATCCTCACCGTGGAGGTCGAGGAAGGGCGCGCGAGAGAGAAGAACACCTTCACCGGAACGATTCTCGAGGACGTCCGCGTCGTTGCGGTCGACCGTCAGGTGGAGAGCAACGTAGGCAGCCAGGGACAGCCGAAGAAGAGTTCCCGGGGCAACGCCAGCACCGTCACTCTCGAGGTCCTGCCGACGGAGGCCGAGCGTCTGGTGCTCGCCACCTCCCGGGGCAAGATCTCCCTCGCCATGCGCTCCCTCACCGACGCCCAGCGGCGTGACGACCGCACGCCGACGGCGTTCGAGAACCTCCTCTCGCTGCCCGTCGCGAAGGACCCGCAAGAAGCCGCGGCCCCGGAGCCCCCGCCCGCGCCGCCCGCCCCCGAGCCGGAAGAACCGGAGCCGGTGCGGGTACAGATCTTTCGAGGCAGCGCACACCAGGAAGTGCTCCTCAAGAGATAGAACGAACCCCCGCCTCCACGACAACCCCGTTCCCTGGCCGCCCCTGGCCCTGGCCGTCACGGTGTTGGTCAGCTACTTCCCCGCGCTCTCGGGCGGCCTGGTCCCGGACGGCGCGATCTTCGCCGACGAGTCGGTGCTTCGAGAAGACGTCCGGCCTCTGGACCATCGGGTCCTCGCCCCATGACATCAAGGAATGGCGCCAGCGACCCGTCGTCCGTGCGAGCTGCTGCCTCGAGCGCAGCCTGTGGGGTCTTGGCGCCGGAGGGCTGTCTCGTCGTCAACGCGCTGCTGCACCTGGTCAACTCCGTGCTGGTCTGGCGCCTGTTGCTGCGCCTGGACGTGCGTGCGGCCTGGGTGGCGGCCGCGGTGTTCGCCGTGCAGCCGCTGCGGGTCGAGTCGGCGGCCTGGATCGCCGGACGCGAGATCCTGTATCCCCGCCACGGCCGCTCCGGATGACCTCGCCGCGCCTCGTGGCCGCCGTCCTGACGGTCCCCGGGGTCCCGGCCTGCCACCCGGGCGGGCACCTGCCGGGCGAAGAGACGGAAACGGCAAACGGAAGCCGTCGGACGAGACGCTTGAGCGGGAATGGAGGCAGTGCCCGTGGATCGCGAGACCGGAAGACTTCCGGTCTTCTTGCGCGGTCGCGAACGGTTCCCCGCGGCAGTGCAACCGGAACGCCGGGTATCTGCGGCGGCGGGAGTTGCCGCGGCTCAGTACATCCGTCGCAGGCTGGCGATCTGCCTGCCTATGTCGGCAAATGCTTTCCTGAGCGCGTCAGGATCGGCATTGTTGACGAAGACGTAAGTTCCGTCCGGATCGTCGGCCGCGCTGGAACACTCTCGAAGCCCGCGGGACAGCTCGGTGCCGACGTCATCGGCATTCATCGCGGCGATGGTGAAGATGATGATCCCTTCGTTCTTGGCCGCGGTACAACCCTGCCGGCGGTGAGCCTGGGAGTCGGTCAGGTGATTGTCCTCCCCGTCGGTCAGCAGCACGATGACCTTTTGCGCGCCGGAGTCCTGGTCCATCGGGTGCACGGGATCGCCCCATACATCGCGCCACGACGGGGCGAGGAGTCGAATCGCCCACGCAATCCCCACGCTCGAGTAGGTGGCGGAGCCGCCTGCCTTGAGACCGCGGATGGCGGTGCGCACGGCATCCAGATCCGAGTTGAGCGGCATGATTTCCGATTGCTTGAGGTTGCAGTCGTCCTGGGGCTCGACCCGCCACGGACCGTCGGCTTGTATGTCGTTGCCTTCGCACAGATTCTGTCCCGTGGGGGCGCTGTCGAGGTCGTAGCAGAGGGGCTCTTCCCCTCCCCGGCCGTTGGATTCGGCGCGGGTGTAGGCCTGACACGCGTATGAAACATACTGGTCTTCGGGATACGTTGTCTGATCGGTGAAGAAACTCATCCGGAACGGTTCGGCGGAGGGCAACGTGGTGGAGAACGAAGGCCGAAGAGCGGAATCGACGACGCGCATGTCAAGACATCCCGCCCAGGCTCTGCATGCGTTGGGGAGCCGGTTCCGCGCCGGCATCGACTGCCTCTCGGGGAGATACTTGTCTCTGCCCGGGGGAGTCCTGGTCGGATGGGGATACGTCCGCGCGGCCGGATACACCGCCCATCCCTCGGCTTCCCATCGCGTGCGTGCGTCCCGGTTCAACCGGACCCGGTAGTCCCAGGGTACGATCCCGACCGCGATGGTGCTGTTCTCATGAGAGGCGAGAATATCGATCAGGTCCTCGGCCGCCTCCCGCACGATGCTGATTCGGCTGGTGGGGTCGCTGCCGTCAACGGACTCCCCTTGCAGGTCGTGCGACATGGACCCGGTCACATCGATCGCCAGTACGAGCTCGGTCGCTCCGACCGAGCTGTCCGCCCCCGACTTCACCGCAACTCCATCCTTGGATCCGGCATACGCAAGGACCCGCTTCGAAAGGAGAGTTCCTCCCATATCGGCGCTGGCGAGCACGGCGACCGTTCCCAGCCTCCGGTTCAACTCCAGGTCAACCTTGAGGGTCTCGTCCATCTGCGCCCGGCCCTTCTCGGAGAGGTTCCCGGCCAGGTTGAACCGCACGTAGCGTTCTGCAACAGGCTGCAGGCGGCTGCTGACGTCGTCGTCGGACATCGAGGACGGAAGCTCCTGGAGCCGGCTCGTCGCTGCCATCACGGCTGCATCTGCGGCGTTCTTGAGCAAGTCGCGATGGTACGTCAGCCAGAGGTGGTCGGTAACGAGCGCGGCGCCGCCCAGCGTCATCAGGGTGACGAATACCCCGACAATCCCGGCGGCGGCCCGCGCCTGGCGAAAAAAGGCGAAGATCGTCATGGAGTTCCTCCTTGCTGCTGCGACATGCAGAAGTTCTTTCACGCCGGCGAGCCGCCGACACGACCGGCGTTGAACCCGCTCCCTGCGAGAGAACCGTTCAATTGGAGCCGAGGCCGCTCAACGCCTGGATCGCGACCAGGAACGCCGGGCCGCCCATCAACAGGATGATGCCGGGGACCACGAGCAGGAGCATCGGCAGGCTCATGATCACCGGCAGCCGCCCGGCCGCGGCCTCGATGCGGGCCGCCCGCTGCAGGCGCTCGTTCGCGGCGATGTTCTGGATCGACTGCCCCATGGGAGTCCCGTAGCGCTCGCCCTGGATCACGGTCATGGCGAAATCCTGCAGCCCCTGGGCCCCGGTGCGCTCGCAGAGGTCCTGCAGCACGCTCCGGCGGTCGGCGCCCAGGCGAAGCTGCGCTTCCACCGAACCCAGCTCCGCGGCGAGCTCGGGCGCGAGGGGCCGGAGTTCCTCCGAGACCATGGAGAGCGCGCGTTCGAAGGTGTATCCGGCCTCGACGCACAGCACCATCAGGTCGAGCGCGTCCGGCAGCCCCCGGGCCAGCTTGCGGTGCCTTCGGGCGCCGAGGCGCCGCAGCGCCGCCTCGGGCAGAAGTCCGCCCATCACCGCCCCGGCCAGGCCGGCCAGGCCGATGACGCCGCGGTTGCCGTCAAGCAGGTCCGCCTCCGCCGCCAGCATGCCGGCGGCGACGCCGGCCGCCAGCATCAGGATCATCTTGAGCGACAGGAAGACCGCCAGCGCGTCCCGTTGCTGGAAGCCCGCCTGCCCGAGCAGGGCGCCGATCTTGGCGCGCTCGGCCGCGCCCACTGGCACGAGGATGGCCGCGACCCGGAGCCCGGCGACCACCGCCGCGGACAGGTACGAGGCGCCGGAGGCGTCCTCGGGGCGCTTTCCCGACTCGCCGTACGCGGACACGGCCTGCGCCCGCACCGCCTGAAGCCGCCGGTCCAGGGCGAGCGCCCGGCGGCTCTCGCGCAACAGGAAAAGGAACGCGGCGGCCAGCGTGAGCAACGCCGCCAGCGCGGCCGCGGCCAGGCTCCAGGGCATCGCGGTCACCGTCCGAACCGCGAAGCGATGAGGCGCGCGATCAGCAGCCCCGCCACGATGAGCCCGACGCCCCAGCGCAACAGCGTCGGGGTCTCGAACAGCACCTGCACCGCCGCCGGATTGGTGTAGCTCTGGGCACCCAGCACCACCGCCGGGACCACGGACAGCACCCAGAGGGTGATGCGCGTCTGCGCCGTCGAGGCGTGCGCCTTCATCTCCACCTCCGTCCGGGCGCGCAGCGTCGCCGAGAGATTGGCGAGCGCGGCCGAAATGGCGCCGCCGGTGGTCCGCTGCAGGCACAGCGCCGCGGAGAACAGCGTGAACTCCGGAATGCGGACGCGGGCCGCGGCGCCGCGCAACACCACGTCCGGATCGAGGCCGGACGAAAGCTCGTCGGCGATCTGCCGCATGAGCCGCCGGATCGGCTCCTGCGCCTCCTGGGCCACCACCGAGATGGCCTCCACCGCGGGCAGCCCGGCGCGGGTAAGACGCACGATCTGGTCCACGGCCTCGGGAAACCGCTTGACGAACTCGGCGCGACGGCCCGAATCGGCGATCCTGAGAAAGGCCCAACCCCCCGCGACCCAGGCAGCCGGCGTCAGAAGCGTGAGCAGCGTCCCGAACTGCAACAGGACCGCGGCCGCGGCGGCCAAGGCCGCGGCCAGGAAACCCAGCGCCGCGGCCCGCGGCACCGCCCTGCGGCCGTCGAGCATGCTGAAGCGGCGCTCGACCCGTTCGTACAGCCAGGACTTGTCGGGCCGGCGGCGGAAGACGCCCGCCGCAACATCGCCGTCGGCGACCGCCACGCGGGTTCCGCCGAGCGCTGTCGCGGCCCGTTGGAGCCTGCGCTCGAGATCCGCGTCGGCGGACCGGCCGCCCAGCCACACGGCGGCGCCCGCCGCGGCGAACAGAACCACACCGGCCGCGGCGAGCAACAGGGGGCTCATCGCCCCGCCCCTCCGGCCGCCGAGACGGGAGCCTCGTCGTTGGCCATCTGCAGCACCTCCAGCAACTCGGCCCGCAAGCCGGCCCGGTCCACCGCTTCCATCCAAGACGGCCGCCGGCCGCTGCCCTCGAAGGCCGTGGACGATTCGCCCTGGGCGAGGCGCCACATCTCCTCGGTGATGACGGTGTCGTTCTCCATCCCCGCGACGTCGGTAATGCTGGTCAGGCAGCGCCGCCCCGTACGCAGCCGCGCCACCTGCACCACGAGATCGACGGACGACGCCACCTGCTGGCGTATGGCCGTCAGCGGCATTTCGACGGCGCCCATCAGCAGCATGTTCTCGAGCCGCGTCAGCGCGTCGCGCGGGGTGTTGGCGTGGATCGTGCACATCGAGCCCGGGTGGCCGGTGTTCATGGCCTGCAGCATCTCCATCGCTTCGGAGCCCCGGACCTCGCCGACGATGACGCGGTCGGGCCGCATTCTGAGCGCGTTGATCAAGAGCGCGCGCATCGACACCTCTCCGGTGCCCTCGGCGCTCATGGTGCGCGTCTCCAGCCGCACCACGTGAGGCTGCTGGAGCTGAAGCTCGGCGGCGTCCTCGATGGTGACCAGCCGCTCGCCGTGGCTGATCTCCCGGCTCAGGGTGTTCATCAACGTCGTCTTGCCGGCCCCGGTGCCGCCGGAGATTAGGATGTTCAGCCGCGACTTGACGCAGATGGCGAGCAGCCGCGCCATGGCCGGAGAGAGCATGTCCTGCGCCGCCAGGTCCTTGAGGGTGACGCCGGTCATGAGGAACCGCCGGATCGAGATGGTGGCGCCGTCGATGGCGAGCGGCGGAATGACAATGTTGACGCGGCTGCCGTCGGGCAACCTGAGGTCCACCATCGGGCTGGCCTCGTCGATCCGCCGTCCGACCCAGCCCGAGATGCGCTGCGCGATGCGCAGCAGGTGCTGGCCGTCGCGGAACTTGATGTCCACCGGCTCCAGCTTGCCGCGGCGCTCCACGTAGACCGACTTGAGGCCGTTCACCAGGATGTCGGAGACGCTCGGGTCGTGGAACAGGGGCTCCAGCGGACCCAGCCCCTTGATGTCGTTGATCAGGCAGATCACCACCCGCCGGCGGTCCAGGGGCGTCAGCTCCTGGGTGCCCGCCTCCTCGGTCTCGAGAAACGCCTGGAGTTGCGCGGCCAGGTCGTCCGGGCTGAGCTTCATGGCCTGCGACATGTCGAGCGCCTTGGCGACGACCGGGTGCACCCGCGCCGCGATGTCGGCGATGGCCGCATCCGAGGTCTGTGGACGCAGGGACGCCGCGGCCGCCGGCGTTGCGGCGGGCGCGACCCCCTGGACGCCCTCCTCCTCGGCCCCCTTCGGGCGGCGTCCGAACGATCTCAGTGCCATGGCGTCTCTCTCCCTTCCGTCCGGCGCCCTCTCCCGAAGGGCGCCGCGTCTACGAGTCCGCCGCCGCCGCGGCCAGGGATACCGCCGGCCTCGCGAGGCTCTCCACCAGCCGGTCGAGGGCCTGACGGTACTTCTTTCCCAGCGACTCGTCGGGCCTGCCGCGATTCGTGGCCGCGGGCAGCTTCGGCTCGAACGGGATGGTGAAGCCCGGCTCGCGTCCGGCCAGGGCCTGGCGGACCTGCTGGGGGGAAAGGGCGCTCTTCCGCGCCCGCGTGTGGTTCTCCACCAGGACCGCCTCCCGCCCCTCGCCGAGCAGCGCGAGGACTTGCGTCGCGTGGTTGAGACTCGCCAGGGTGGGCTCGTAGACCAGCACCCGCTCGTCCGCGTTCTCGAGCACCGGAAACAGCGTATCGGCGTCCGACATCCCGTCCACCACCACCAGGTGCGAACGGTTGGCGAGCTGCTCGGTGAGCCAGTGGACCGCGGCGGGGCTGGGCGCCGGCGGCAGCCCGTCGCCCTGGCGGTAGCCGTAGAGCGAGATGCGCGGGCCCGCGGCCGCGCACACGGCGTCGAGCATGTCCGCGCCCGAGGCCCGGCCGGACGCCGCCATGCCGAGCATCTCGTCCAGTCCGGCCGGGGGCTCGACGTCGAGCATCCACGGCAGGGCGCTGAACGTCCGCGCGAGATCCACCGCCGCCACGTAGCTCCCCCGCGCGGCCGAGGCCTGCACCGTCACCGCGGCCAGGGTGGTCGCGCCGCAGCCGCCGCCGCAGCCGGCGAAGGCGATCACCCGGCCGGCGTGCAGCCGCGCAGGCGCGTGATCGCCGCCCAGCGCCGCCCGCAGCGCCTCCCGGATCTCGCCCGCGGAGAGCGGCTTCGGAAAGTAGTCGTCCACGCCGGTGGCGAGCAGCTCCCGGGCCAGGCGCGCCGTGTCGTTCGATCCGACGGCGATCACGCTGGTCCCGACCTCGCACACTCCGGCCAGCTCGTGGATGCTGCCGGCGGGGAACTTGCTGCCGTCGAGGTCGACGACCACCACCTGCGGCGACGACGCCCCGGTCAGGTGCTTGACGGCCGCGGCCATGCCGCCCCGGTGCACCTTCCCGTTCTGGTAGCCGTCCAGCGCCTCCTTGAGGACGCGCTCGGTGCCGGCATCGACAGCGAATGCGCATATGTTCCGGTCGTCGCCGTTCATTCGGGCACCTGGGAGCTAGTTGGCTTCGGGGACCGTCTCGCCGGGGGCAGGCAGCTTCCGCACTTCGCCCTTGAGCCACCGCTGATAGGCCTGATGGAAGGCGCCGCGGGAGGCCGCGGGCCGGGGCGCCGCGCCGGCCCTGACGTTCAATTCCCGGTAGGCCCGGTGATGGGCCAGCGAGAGCTGCGCCTGAGCCGCGGTCCGCCCGGCGATGGCCTGGGGGGCGACGAAGTCCGGCCGCCGGGCGTCGATGGCTGACGGAGCGCAGCCCGAGAGCGCCACGGCTACCCATGCCGCGGCGGCAAGCCGCAACGCCGCGCGGGCGATGTTTGGACATGCAATCATAGGAACGTCTCCTGGAAGTCTGATTCTGAATCGCGCCAAGGGCGGTTTTGAACCCGCCCAGGCATCACGTTGCCCATCGGCCGAGGGCGACCGGCCTCG
>JAPOQB010000871.1 GCA_026710965.1 Deltaproteobacteria bacterium
CGCACCCGGGCCAGCCGCCGCAAGAGCTTGGGATTGTACATGAAGGGACGCCAGGCGAACTTCAGCACCGACTGGCGGTTGCGCAGCAGCGTGAGCAGCTCCTCGCCCTCCACGCCTTCCATCCCCGGCCACCTCAGCACCTTGGCCGCCGCCGGATCGTGCCACGCCAGCTCGGCGACCTCCGCCCCCGTATAGACATAGACATCCTGCACGTCCCGCACGGTGGGGGCCGAAACCTTGATGCCCACGGAATCGATCAACGCCAGGCGCCGGATGTGCTGCTGGGAACGCACCGCCATCTCCGCCGCCACCCATCCGCCGAAGCCGTGGCCGATGACGTCCACGGGGCCGGCGTCCAAACCTTCGAGGAGGTCGAGCCCCAGGAAGGCCACGTCTTCCATGGTGTCGACCCAATCGGGCAACTCCGACCGGTTCACCCCGGGCAGCGACGGCACCACCGTCCGGAAACGTCCCGCCATGGCGTCGTCGAAGGGCGGCACCTGCGTGTCGAGCTGGTCTCCGTAGAGGATCACCAGCGGATTCCCCTCCCCCTGCCTCCGGACTCCCAACTGTACGCCATCGACCTCCATGGTCTCGGAAACCCACGTCATGAACCCTGCTCCTCCGCGTGCCGCTTGATGAAATCGATGGCCAATGGGTTGAACTCGTCGGGATGCTCGGCGTGGGAGCAATGCCGCGACTGGTCGAAGACCCTCACCTCGGATCCCGGTATCTCGGCCTGGAGGTCGGTGGCGTAGGTCGGGAACCGCAACGGGTCCTGGGCGCCGGCCACGATCAGCACCGGACAGCGGATGCTGCCATAGTCGGGCCGCACCGGGCGGAAGCCCCTGGGCTGTCCCGAGGGCGCCAGGCGGGCGGCCGCGCAGGCTTCCCACACGCCCGGTTCCAGGCTCGCCTGCCAGCGCTCCTCCACCACGTCGTCGGCCCACCAGCGCTCGTTGTAGAAACAGACGCGCAGAATCTCGCGCATCTGCTCCCGCTCGCCGGTGTAGCCCGTGAGCACCTTGCGCTCTTCGTTGTCCGGCGCCTTGCCGCCGCCGCTCACGGCGATCACCGACGCCACGTCGAAGCGCGGGTCGGTCGCCATCTGCAGGCAGAACCCGCCGCCGAAGGAATTGCCCATGAGGTGCACCGGCCCGAGACACAGGGTCCTGATGAACGCATCGATATGCTTGAGCCGGAACCCCAGCGGGTCGGTGAAGCTGTAGACCAGCTCGGTGCGCCCGAAACCGGCCAGGTCCGGCGCATAGACGTGGAAGTGCTCGCCGAGCTGGGCGATGTTGTAGCGCCAACTGAACTCGGCCCGGCCGCCGAACTCGCCGCTGTGGATCAACAATACGGTGGGGCCGTGGCCGACCCCTGCTTCAAGGTAATGAGTGCGGATCTGGCCCACCTGCACGTAGTGGCTGCTCACGCCTTGGGGGAGATCGGTCATGGAAGCTGCGTAGCCGAAAGGCCTATAGCTGTCAACTTGGAAGGAGGCGCGGCGGAGGCCCCGCCGCGCCTCCCCCCCTGTTCCCGGGTCCGGCCCGGGACTGCGCCGCGGGGGTGCGGGATGACGCGCAACTTCATCCCCGCAAAGCGGGAATCCAGGGGTTGCGCGTGCGCGCAGACTCGCAGGCGGACCGAGTATGTGTTAGTGTCTGTCCCTGTCTCGCGCGAGACGTAAACCAGTCTTTGAACGCAGGGAGGCCGTATGCACTGGGGTATGGAAAACAGAATGGCGCGCATCATCAAACCGGAGGATGGGCGCTGCGTGATGCTGGCCGTGGATCACGGCTACTTCCTGGGACCGACGAGCGGTCTGGAGCAGCCGCGGGACACCATCGAGCCGCTGCTGCCCCATGCCGACGCCATCATGCTCACCCGCGGCGTGCTGCGGAACGCGGTCGACGCCGGCATGCAGGCGCCGGTGGTGCTGCGCGTGTCCGGCGGCACCAGCATCCTGAAGGAGCTTTCCAACGAGGACATCACCGTGTCCATCGAGGACGCCATCCGGCTCAACGTGTCGGCCATGGCGTTGTCGATCTTCGTGGGTTCCGAGTTCGAGAAGGAGACCCTGGTGAGCCTGGCCAAGCTGGTGGACGAGGGTGAGCGGTACGGCATTCCCGTGCTCGCCGTAACCGCCGTGGGCAAGGACATGGCCCGGGACGAACGCTATCTGGGGCTCTCCTGCCGGATCGCCGCCGAACTCGGCGCGCACATCGTCAAGACCTACTACTGCGAGGACTTCGAGAACGTGGTCAACAGTTGCCCGATTCCGGTGATCGTGGCCGGCGGCAAGAAGACCCCGGAGATGGAGGCCCTGGAACTCACCCGC
>JAPOQB010000482.1 GCA_026710965.1 Deltaproteobacteria bacterium
CTCTATGACAAGGTCTGGGACGCCCATTCAGTGACCACGCTCTCCACCGGGCAGACCCAACTCTTTATCGGTTTGCACCTGGTCCACGAGGTGACGACCCCGCAGGCTTTCGACATGATGCGGGAACGCGGGCTCTCCATCGCCTATCCCCAGCGGACCTTCGCCACCGCCGATCACATCGTCCCCACGGACACCCATGCCCGGCCCTTCGCCGACGACCAGGCCGAGGCGATGATGGCGGCGCTGGAAAAGAACGTCCGCGATTTCGGCATCGAGTTCTACGGTCTGGAGAGCGACCGGCAGGGCATCGTGCACGTCATCGGCCCGCAGTTGGGGCTCACCCAGCCGGGCATGACGCTGGCATGCGGCGACAGCCATACGAGCACCCACGGGGCCTTCGGGACCCTGGCGTTCGGCATCGGCACCACCCAGGTCCGGGACGTGCTGGCAACCCAGACCCTGTCCATGGACCGGCTCAACGTGCGGCGCATCAACGTCAACGGCAGCCTCCCCCTGGGGGTTCACGCCAAGGACGTGATCCTGACCATCATCCGGACCCTCGGGGTCGGCGGCGGCAAGGGGTTCGCGTACGAGTACGGCGGCGCGGTGCTGGATGCGATGAACATGGACGAACGCATGACCGTCTGCAACATGAGCATCGAGGGCGGCGCGCTGGTGGGTTACGTCAACCCCGACCAGACCACCTTCGACTACCTGTTGGGACGGCAGTTCGCGCCCAAGGGCGAAGCCTTCGACCGCGCGGTGGCGTACTGGCGCTCCATGGCATCGGACCCGGACGCCCAATATGACGATGTCGTCGAACTCGACGGCTCGGCCATCGAGCCGACGGTCACTTGGGGTATCAATCCCGGGCAGGCGCTGGGCGTGCTGGAGAACCTGCCGCGCCCCGAGGAGCTGCAGGACCCCAAGACCGTCGAGCGGGCCTACGAGCACATGGGCTGGACCCCCGGAGCGCCAATTCTCGGAACCCCCATCGACGTGGCGTTCGTCGGTTCCTGCACCAACTCGCGGTTTTCGGACCTGGTGGCCGCGGCGCGGGTTGCCAAGGGCCGGAGGGTATCCGAGGGCGTCAGGGCGCTGGTGGTGCCCGGCTCCGTCGAGGTCAAGAAGCAGGCGGAGTTGGCCGGGCTCGACCGGGTCTTCACCGAGGCGGGCTTCCAGTGGCGGGAGGCCGGCTGTTCCATGTGTCTGGCCATGAACCCCGACAAGCTCCAGGGCCGCGAGGTGTGCGCGTCCTCGTCGAACCGCAACTTCATCGGCCGCCAGGGCAGCCCGGGCGGGCGGACCCTGTTGATGAGCCCCGCCATGGTGGCCGCGGCGGCCTTGAACGGCAAGGTCGTGGACGTGCGCGAGTACAACTGACCGAGGGTGTCATGAACGAGATCAAACAGGTAGGCGGCAGGGCGGTGGTGGTGCGGGGCCACGATATCGATACCGATCGAATCGTTCCCGCCCGGTACCTCAAGGAAATCACCTTCAACCGCATGGGCGAGTATCCGTTCTTCGACGAACGGTACGACGCCGATGGCAATGAAGTGGGGCACCCGTTCAACGAGGCCCGCTTCCAGGGCGCCGAGGTCCTCCTGGTGAACCGCAACTTCGGTTGCGGGTCGTCACGGGAGCACGCGCCGCAGGCCCTTTACCGTTGGGGCATCCGGGCGATCATCGGTGAATCCTTCGGCCCGATCTTCGCCGGCAGCAGCGTATTGCTGGGCATGCCCACGGTGATGGTCTCGCCGGAGGACATCGGGAAGCTCATGACCCTGGTGGAGGCCGACCCGGAGGTTCAGCTCACCGTGGACCTCGAGGCGCGGAAGGTACGCCTGCCCGATGGCACGGAAATGGACATCGACGTCAGCGAGGGCCACCGCAAGGCCTTGACCACGGGCTCGTGGGACTCCACCGCGTTGCTGCTCAACAATATGGCCGAGGTGGCCGAGACCGCGGAGCAGCTGCCCTACACCAAGAACTTCGAGGGGCCGGCGCCGCTGTAGCGTCAGGGGCGACCGCGGGTCGCCCCTACCTGGGTCCACTGTGACACAGGCTTCCGTAGGGGCGACCGGCCGGTCGCCCTTGCCTTGGGGCCACTGTCAACATACGACGCATGGGCGGGTTTCAAACCCGCCCATGTGCGGAACGCGCTGCCGGCTGATACCGCTGTCAGCCCCGCACCTGCGGCAGCACCTTTTCCACGAACGTATCCAGTTGCGCGAGGTCGGCGATGGCCAGGCCGATGATCAGGGTCTGGAGGCCGCCGGCGAAGATCCGGTTGATGCCGTCCGCGCAGGCGTCGGCGCTCCCCACCAGCATGTATTTCTCCACGTCCATCCGCACCTTGCCGTAGTAGCGAATGAGGTAGTTGCTGCAGGCCGCCACCGCCTTGCTCTTGTCGTCGTCGATGGCGATGAAGGTGAGGCCGGCCTTCTCGATACTGTCGGGGTCCCGTCCCGCGGCGCGGGCGTGGCCGCTGATCTTGTCCCAGACCGTGTCGAAGTCGTGCACGGCGTTGCTGCCGCAGATGTAGCCGTCGGCCAGCCGCCCGACCCGCTTGAGGACCGTTTCGGCGGTTCCGCCCATCCAGATGGGGGGATGGGGCGACTGGATGGTGTCGGGGCCGAAGCGGGTGCTGTGGAGGTCGAAGAACCTGCCGTGGTGCTCGACCTCATCTTCGGTCCAGAGCCGCTTCATGAGGCCGAGGGACTCTTCGGCCCGGGTGCCCCGGTGCTCCCAGGGAATCTCCACGGAAGTGAAGTCGCTCTCCCGGCTGCCGAAACCGATGCCCAGGGTCATCCTGCCGTTGGAGAGAAAATCGAGGGTGGCCACGGTCTTGGCCAGCAACGCGGGATGCCGCAGCGCCGACAGCAGCACCGACGTCCCCAGCCGGATGTTGTCGGTGGCGCCTGCCACCGCCGCCAGCACGGTCAAGGCTTCCAGGTTGTCATAGGCGATGCGGTCGATGGTCCAGAATGAATGCAGGCCCGCCTGGTCGCATTTCCGCGCCATGGCGGTGACGTAACCCGGTTCGATCTGCGGTGCCGGGTTGACGAAGCAGATGCCTAGATTCCCCATGGTGACGATCCTTTCCTGATGCTCGGCGGTCCGCCGCGGACCCCCCAATGCCTCGAACACTAGTCGGTTTTCGCCAATCCCGCAACGAGAGGCGGTTCAAGTGGATGCCTTGCCGAACGGTGACAACTTGACAGCCTCCCCAGACCTCGATATATCCCTGTGGATTTTGTAAGCGGCAGAAGGGAGTTCGTATGCTGGAAGCCGCCACCGTGGCATTTGAGAACCTCCTGGTTCCAACCCGGTTGGGGTATCTGTTCATCGGCGTGCTGATGGGCTTGGCCTTGGGGGCGATCCCCGGCCTGGGGGGCCTCGTCGGACTCGCCATCCTGCTGCCCTTCACCTTCGACATGGATTCCTTCGAGGCCTTCGCCATCATGATCGGCCTCATTTCCGTCACAAGCACGTCGGACACCATCCCCTCGGTGCTCTTCGGCGTCCCCGGCACCTCGGCGTCCCAGGCCACCATTCTCGACGGCCATCCAATGGCCAAGAAGGGCGAGGCCGGGCGCGCCTTCGGCGGCGCCTACATGGCGTCACTGCTGGGCGGCGTGTTCGGGTCGCTGATTCTGGCGCTTTCGATCCCGGTGCTCCGTCCCATCGTGCTCGCGTTCGGCTCTCCCGAGTTCTTCATGCTGGGTCTGCTCGGCATCTCCATGGTCGCCGTGCTGAGCGGCACCGCGCCGGTGAAGGGGCTCGTCGCGGGAGCCATCGGCCTGTGCGTGGGCATGGTGGGCATGGACCCCCAGACGGGCGTGCTTCGCTGGGTGTTCGGACAACTCTACCTCTGGGACGGCGTGCCGCTGGTTCCGGTGGCGCTGGGCGTCTTCGCCATCCCCGAGATCGTCGACCTGACCATCAGGGGCACGCGCATCGCCGACGTGCCCAAGGAACGGCTCGTAGGCGTCATGACCGGGATCCGGGACACCTTCCGCAACTGGTTCCTGGTGCTGCGCTGCGGCGTCGTCGGCGTCTTCGTCGGCGCCATACCGGGGCTGGGCGCGTCGGTGGTGGACTGGTTCGCCTACGGCCACGCCATCCAGACGGAGAAGGGCGCCAACGAGACTTTCGGCACCGGCGACGTGCGTGGCGTGCTGGCGCCCGAGGCCGCCAACAACGCCAAGGAGGGCGGGGCGCTGATCCCCACCATCGCCTTCGGCGTGCCGGGCAGCGCTTCCATGGCGTTGCTGCTGGGGGCCATGACCATCCAGGGACTGACCCCCGGCTCGGCCATGCTCACCAAGGACCTGGCGGTCACCTACACGATGATCTGGAGTCTGGCCATCGCCAACATCTTCGGCACCATCCTGTGCATGCTGCTGACCAATACCCTGGCCAAGATCGCCATGGTGCGAATCAATCTGTTGACCCCGCTGGTGGTGGTCATCGTGATCCTGGCGTCGTTCCAGGCCACCCGGCACTGGGGCGACCTGTGGTCGCTGCTGTTCTTCTCGCTGCTGGGCTGGTTCATGAAGCGGTTCAGTTGGCCGCGGCCGCCGCTGATCCTGGGCCTCGTGCTGAGCGGCATCATCGAGAACTACCTGTTCATCTCCATCAGCCGTTACGGCGCCACGTGGATGCTGCGTCCCATCGTGATGGTCGTGATGGTGCTCATCGCCGCCAGCCTGTACTACGGCATTCGCAACGCGCGCAAGGCGCAGGAGTTGCAGCAGATGCGTGAGGCGCAGATCGGGCGCGAACCAAGCGGGGAAGCCGATGAAGTTTAGGGCCAACCCGGGGGCGTTGTTCACCGTCGTCGTCCTGGTGCTGATGGTCGGCCTGGTGATGACCGCCAAGCAGTGGCAATACCAGGCGCGGCTGTTTCCGTGGACCATCGGCATTCCCACGATGCTGCTGTGTTTCCTGCAACTCGGCCTGGATCTGTTTCGCGGCAAGGACGGAGAGCAGGACGTGGCGGGCATGATGGACCTGCCGGTGGATCGCAGCGTTCCGGTGTCGGTGGTGATCAGGCGCGCCATCAACATCTTCGCATGGATCTGCGGCCTCTACCTGTCCATCTGGATCATCGGGTTCATCCTCAGCGTCCCGCTCTTCCTGCTCCTCTACCTGGGCATACAGGCCGGTGAGTCGTGGAAGGTCGCCGTGACCTACATGGTGGTCATGATGGTTTTCATGATCGGAGTCTTCGAGATGGTGTTGCACATCCCGTGGCCGCCGGGGTTGATCAATGCGCCACAGGAGTTCATCCTGGGGCTGGTGGAAAGGTACCTGTCGGCCCTCGTACCCATTTGACGACGGGCGAAATTTTTGGTGGAGCGGACCCTTGACATTTGCCGCAAGGTTTACGTATAAAAGGGGCCGTCTGGATCAGGGGAAGAAATAACCAAAGGGAGGTAGCTTATGGTTGCAAAGAAGAGTCTAGTCGGGTTGGCCACAGCCTTGGCC
>JAPOQB010000503.1 GCA_026710965.1 Deltaproteobacteria bacterium
CCCCGGATAGGTCATGGTGGCGACCTTGAAGCCGAACTTGCCGGCCAGCAGCCGTGCCACCGGAGCCATGGTCTTGAAGTCGCCGTCGCCTCCGGACAGCAGGTAGGCCCCGGCCTTCCGCCCGTCCGCCCCTACCAGGATATTCCCGGGGTCCTCGGGCTCGTAGATCTGCGCGCCGATGTCCCAGTCCATCCCGACGGCTTGAATCCGGACCAGGTCCTCGTACTCCCTCAGCGGGATGTCCGGCATCGCCAGCACGGCGCCGGAGTCCGCGAGGCACTGCTCCCGCGAAACCTCGGCGGGAGGCTCCCAGACTGCGTCTGTATTTGTCATTTGATGTCTTTCGTACCAGCCCGTTACCATGAAAATCGCAGGTAATAGGTGCGATTTTCATGGTTTCCAGGCCATTCAACTGGAAGTTGTCGTGTCAATCCACCCCGTACAGCCTTGCGCAGTTGGTCCAAAGAATTTTTTCCAAAGACTCCTTCTTCAGACCGGGCAGCGATTTGAAGGTCTCCACGGCCTCGGGCCAGCGGGAATCGATGTGCGGGTAGTCGGTGGAGAAGACGATGTTGTCGTCGCCCATGTAGTCGATGACGCTGACCACCAACCCTTCGTCCACGTCCGCGGAGATGAAGCACTGTTCCTTGAAGTACTCGCTGGGCTTCTTGCGCAGGGGGATGTCGGCCATGGGGCCCTGAAGCTCGCAGTACTCGTCGAGGCGGTACATCAACCACGGCAGCCAACTGCAGTTGCCCTCCAGAAACGCCACCCTCAGCTTGGGGAAACGCTCCAGCACCCCGCCGGCGCAGAAGGCGCTGACGGCCAGGATCAATTCCACGGGATTACGCAGGGGATTGACCAGCAACTCTTCGTTGGGATGGTCCTCGAAGCGGCGGGACACCTGGATCTGGTTGGGACGGGCCGGCGGATGGAAGCAGATGGGCACGTCGAGGTCGATGGCTTCCGCCCACAGCGGGTCGAAGTCGTGGTCGTGGATGTGGCGCCCGTTGATGGGCTCGGGACACAACGACAGTCCGATCGCGCCCAGTTCCTTCACCGACCGCCGGGCCTCCTTCACCGCCAGGTCCACGTCGTGCAGCGTGATCAACGCGGAGCCCTTGAGCCGCGACGGATCGGCGCTGCAGAAGTCGTGCATCCACTCGTTCCAGGCCTTGCAGAGATCGTTGGCGTAGTCGGGCTCGAAGTCTTCGTCGGTATGCAGGGGCGAGGTGCGGAACTGCACCGCCACGTCCAGTCCCTCCTCGTCCATGGCCTCGATCTGCGAGACATTGTTGTAGTTCTGGCTGGCGGGCCGGATGTAGGCATCTTTCTGGCGTTGTTCGTGGAACTTCACCAATTTCCCGGGGGTCCTGATGGGCCTGCCGTCGCCGAGCACGTAACGGGTCATGCCGTGGAGCGTCAAACCCTCGCCCTCGCGTTTTTCCCGTACCTCGCCCCGCGGGATGCGGTCGCCCCACTTGGGATTCATGTAGTTGAGGTAGAGATCGTGGGGCTCGAACACGTGCATGTCGCTGTCGAGTATGCGCAATCCGTCTCTCGTCATGGGGTCCTCCCGTTCCGGACGTGCCGCCTCAGCCCCGGGCCGCCCTGTTGGTATAAGCCTCTGCCAGGAAGTCGACGGTATGCACCACGCGGATGGACGATCCCTGCTCTCGAAGCGCCGCCCTGATCTGCAGGATGCAACCCGGATTTCCGGTCACGAGAACATCCGCCCCCGTCGCCATCACGTTCCTGGCCTTTCGCGCAGCCAGCCTGCCGGCCAGCTCCGGTTCCGTCAGATTGTAGCTCCCCGCGCTGCCGCAGCACACCTCGGCCTCGTGCAACTCCACCAACTCGACTCCCGGGATACCGCCGAGAAGCCTCCGTGGCTGCGCCTGCACGCCCTGTCCGTTCAACAGGTGGCACGCGTCATGGTAGGCCACCCTCGCGTTCAAACCCTGCTTGGATTCGAAATCGGGCAACCCATGAACGAACTCTGCCACATCCCGGACCTTATCGGCAACGCGTTTCGCCGCCGGCCCCAGCACGGCGTCGTCCTTGAAATGCTCGCCGTATTCCCGCATGGCCGCGCCGCACCCGGCCGCGTTGGTCAACACCGCATCCAGCTCCGGCGAGTCGAAGGCAACGATGGCCGCGCGCGCCAGCTCCATGCCCCGCTCCCGGTCACCGTTGTGCAACAGCAGGGCACCGCAGCAACCGGCGGCCGGGGGCACCCGTACCTCGCAGCCATGCCGCGCCAGCAGTTGGACCGTATTGGTGTGGGTGTCGCCGAAAAGGCTCTGCATCACGCAACCGGCCAGCAGGCCCACGCGATGGCGGACCTCACCCTGCGCGGCGGTCCGTTCGGGGAGCCGCACCGACCGGAAACCGCCGTCCCGGTCCGGCAGGTAACGCAGCAATCCGCGGACGGACGCCGGCAGGAGGCGGGTATGTGCCAGGCCGCCGAGACCCAGCCATGTCAGCCACTGCACGGTCCGACCGAACAACCTCATGATCGCGGGGTTGGGAAAGGTGCGGTTCACCAGCCAGCGCTTTGCCCGCTCCGGCCAGGGGCGGCGGTGGTGCGATTCGATGAAATGCCGCGCGCCCTCGATGAGCGCGCCGTAGCGGACCCCGGACGGACACGTGGTCTCGCATGCCCGGCAGCCGAGACAAAGGTCCAGGTGCCTGACGCTAGCGTCGTCGAGAGGGATCGTACCCTGGTCGATGGAGCGCATGAGCTGGATCCGCCCCCGGGGCGAGTCCATCTCCGTCCCCAGCTCCAGGAACGTGGGGCAGGACGCAACACAGAGCCCGCAATGGATGCAGTTACCCGAGCTTTCAAAATCCGCGACTTGACCGGTCATCCTTCACTCGACACGCTGGATTTCAACACACTAGATCCCGCCGACGAATCTTCCCGGCGAAAGAATGCCCCCGGGATCCAGGGTCTGCTTGATGCGCTGCATCAGGGCCAGCCCCTCGATGCCCCCGCCCCATAGGTCCAGGTCGGGTTTGAGTTCCGCAGCGGCCTGCTCCACCACCAGGGTACCGCCGAGGCCCACCGCTTCGGCCCGTAGCCGTTCCACCGACCCCAGCATCGACCCGCGAGGATCGGGACCGTCCGCGCCCACCACCCGGACCTGGATGATGCCGTTGCCGGCGTGAGCCTGCACCGCCATGGTCAGTTCGCCGGTTTGGCTCTCCTTTTCGAGGGCGGCCATGAAGGCCGAAAGCCTGGCCGGCAAGAGACTCGCCTTGAGCCGCAGCGACCCTTCCCCCAGAACCCGGGAATCCCGCAGCTCCTCCAGGAACACGGAAGCCTCTTCACCCGCCAGTTCCTCCAGGCGATCCTCCGCCGCCACCAACGATGTCAAGGTCGCCCCTTGGTCGGCCACGTCCTCCGGCGCGCCGCCGAACCCCACCACGACAACGTATCCCGCACCGGCCGCCGGAACATGCGCCACGAGCTCGATGAACAGGGGCTCCAGCGGCGCCGTCATGATCCGCTCCAGCAACGCCTCCACACGGGCCATGTCCGGACAGGTCATGCGCATTACCGCTCTTGCCCGGGGAATCGTGCGTAGCTTGAAGGTAGCCTCGACGATGACCCCCAGGGTGCCGAGCGAGCCGCAGTAGAGCTTCCCCATGTCGTAGCCGGCGACGTTCTTGACCACCCTTCCCCCGCTCTTGACCAGCGACCCGTCGGCCCGCACCACCGTGATGCCGATGAGCAGGTCCCGGACCGTCCCCTGGGAGAAACGGGACGGGCCGCTCAAGTTGGCACTGATGAGGCCGCCCACGCTGGCCTCGGCGGGAAGCGGCGGATCCACGGGGAGCCACTGGCCGGCCCGAGCCGCCACGGCCTGGAGTTGCGCGAGGCTCATGCCGGCCTGGGCGGTCAGGGTCATGTTCGCGGGCTGATGCTCCACCAGCTCGTTCAGGGATCCGAGCACGAGGGCAAGGAACGGCCGCCCGGGAGCGGCGCCCAGCCCCAGGTGTGCACCGAAGCCGGCCGGCACCACCGCCAGCCCCCGCGCCGAGGCGGACTCCATGACCCTGCAAACCTGCGGGATCGAGGTGGGGCGCACCACCCGTTCCGGCCGCATGCCGTCGATGGCGAACCGGGCGAAGTCGGCCGCCTCCCCTGGCTTCGAAACCTCCCCCGACTCTCGAAGGTCCTGGTCGAACCCGGCCCAGTCCGGAGCGAGATTGGTGAGGGGTTGGTGGCTCATACTACCGAGCCTACATCGCCGCCTGGCGCCGGGGCGCACGCACCTCGACCTGCTGCCCGGCGGATGGGAATATCTTGTTGGGGTTGCACCGGTCCTCGGGGTCGAACACGGAGCGGACCTGCTCCATGACACTCATGTCGTCCGGCGTGAAAATCAGCGGCATCAGCGCCACCTTCTCCACCCCGATGCCGTGCTCGCCGGTAAGGCTGCCGCCCAGGGCCACGCATTCCCGCAGGATCTCCCGGCCGGCGGCCACCACTCGCTCGGTCTGGTCCCGGTCGCGTTCGTCGTAGAGGAGGATGGGATGGATGTTGCCGTCGCCGGCATGGAAGACATTGCCGATCCGGAGGTCGTAGGCGTCGCCGATGGCGGCAATCCGCTCCATGATCTCGGGCAACCGCGTCGGCGGCACCACGCCGTCCTGACAGCAGAAATTGGGGGCCAGGCGGCCCAATGCACCGAACGCCCGCTTGCGGCACTTCCACAGGGCATCGCGTTCTTGGTCGTCCCGGGCAACCCGTATCTCGGTGGCGCCGTGGGCTTCGCACACCTCGCGAATCCTGGCGGCGGCGGCTTCGAGACCGCCCTGGAGGCCGTCCAGCTCGGCGATCAGCACCGCGCCGGCATCGCGAGGAAAACCGAAGTGGAAGGCGTCTTCCACCGCCTGGATGATGAGCCGGTCCAGCATCTCCAGGGCGGCGGGGACGATGCCCCCGGCGACGATGCCGGCCACCGCGGCGCTGCCGTCGGCAACCGAATCGAACACCGCCAACAGGGTCTTGTAACCTTGAGGCAAGGGACAGAGCTTCAGAATCGCTTCGGTGACGATGCCGAAGGTGCCCTCCGACCCGACCGTGACCCCCAAGAGGTCGTACCCCGGCGTGTCCTCGGTCATGCCGCCCAGGTGCACGACCTCGCCATCCGGCAAGACCAGCGTCACGCCGAGCACGTGGTTGGTGGTGACGCCGTATTTGAGTGTGTGGGGGCCGCCGGAGTTCTCGGCCACGTTGCCGCCGATGGAGCAGGCCATCTGGCTCGAGGGATCCGGCACATAATGGAGCCCGTGGGGCTTGGCCGCCCGGCTCACCCAGGCGTTGACGACGCCGCTCTGAACCACCGCGCGCCGGTTGGCGGGATCCAGCTCGAGGATCCGGTTCATGCGGGTCAGGCTCACCATAACCGGCGCTCCCAACGGCAGGCACCCGCCGCTCAGGCCGGTGCCGGTGCCTCGGGGCACGAACGGCACCCCTTCGCCCGCGAGGAGCCTCAGGACCGCCGCCACTTCCTCGGTGGAGCGCGGCAACACGACGGTCTCCGGCGCCGACTTCTCCAGGGTGTAGCCGTCGCAGTCGTAGACGCTCAACTCCGTGGCATGCGACACCACACCATCGTCGCCCACGATGTTACGCAGAGAGCCCAGAAGCCGTTCGGTGATCATGATGGTCCACCGCTTCCGGAGCGAGGGTGGCCAGAGGGCCGCCGTGGTCGGAGGTCCCCCGGCCCCGGACGTCAACCGCCGTAGAAGGTCTTCTCTCCCAGGTCCTTGAGCAGGAGGGTGGCGTCGTCGGCACGGCCGGAGATCTCGGCCCTGACACCGGCCTCCACCACCTCTCCGATGAACACGGAATGGTCGCCCTTCTCCACGGTATCCACGAGCTTGCACTCGACGAAGGCCGGCGCGTTGGCCAGCACCGGAGCACCCGAGGCCCCGGCGGCGAAAGCCTCACCGCCGATGGTGTCCCCTTCCCTTTCCAGGGACTTGAAGAAGGTGAAGGCCTGGCCCTGCTGCCCCTTGCCCAGCACATTCAGCGCGAAGCCTCCGGATTCCTTGATGATGTCGTGCGCGCCCGAGTCCGCCTTGACTCCCACCGCCACCAGCGGGGGCGCAAAGGATGCCTGGGTCACCCAGTTCACGGTAGCCGCGGCCACCCGGCCGTCCTTGGCCTCACTGGTCAAAACGTACAGTCCATACGG
>JAPOQB010000306.1 GCA_026710965.1 Deltaproteobacteria bacterium
AAGATCCTGGCCGACAACGCGAACCGCTTCTACCGGTTGAATTGACAACAGCGGCGAATAACTTATAATAGAGACTTTAAAACTTAGTTACTAGTCCTGGTTGCTACTTCGCAGGCCTCCGCAAGGGAGAGATCATGGCCAAGACATTTCAGCAGTTGATGGACGAGGCGCGCGGCACCGTGAAGGAGTTGTCGCCTCAGCAGGTGCACGAGCTGTTACAGAACAACGGCAAGCACGTGGTGCTCGACGTCCGGGAGAAAGAGGAATACCGGGAAGGACACCTGGAGGGCGCGGTCTCGGTGCCGCGGGGTTTCCTGGAGATGAAGATGGACGCCGAGGTGCCCGACAAGTCGACTCCGATCATCGCCTACTGCGCCGGCGGCGTGAGGTCGCTGCTGGCCGGCAAGGTGATGCAGGAGATGGGCTACGAGGACGTGATCTCCATGTCCGGCGGCTATGGCGCCTGGAAGAACGAGGGCTATTCCTTCAAGCAGGACCGCCAGTTCACGCAGGAGCAGCTCCCCCGCTACAGCCGCCACTTCCTGCTCCCCGAGGTGGGAGAGGAGGGACAGGCCAAGCTGCTGGACGCCAAGGTGCTGATGGTGGGCGCCGGCGGGCTGGGATCGCCGTCCGCCTACTACTTGGCGGCAGCCGGCGTGGGCACCATGGGAATCATCGATCACGATGTGGTGGACCTGTCCAACCTCCAGCGCCAGATCCTCCACACCAACGACCGCATCGGCGAGCCCAAGGCCGAGTCGGCGCGGCAGACGCTTCAGGGACTGAACCCCGACGTCAACGTGATCCCCATTCCCGAGCGGCTGAGCTCCGACAACATCATGGAGATCATCAAGGACTACGATATCGTGGTGGACGGCTGCGACAACTTCGCCACCCGCTACCTGGTGAACGATGCCTGCGTGATGACCGGCAAGCCCAACGTCCACGGCAGCATCTTCCAGTTCGAGGGTCAGGTATCGGTATTCCACCCGGGCAACGGCCCGTGCTACCGCTGCCTCTATCCCGAGCCGCCTCCCCCGGGCATGGCGCCGAGCTGCGCCGAGGCCGGCGTGCTGGGAGTCCTTCCCGGACTCATCGGCACGATCCAGGCGGTGGAGGCCATCAAGCTCATCCTCGGCAAGGGCGACTCCCTGGCCGGGCGGCTGCTCCACTTCAACACGCTGACCATGGAGATCAACACGCTCCGCCTGCGGCAGGACCCCGAGTGTCCGATGTGCGGGGAGAAGCCCACCATCCACGAGCTCATCGACTACGAGGAGTTCTGCAACCTACAGGGAGCCGCCTGAGGAGTCGTCGTCAGGTCACCGGCCCCGGAAGAAAGAGGTCGTTTCCGCAAGACGGGAACGACCTCTTTTTCGTAAGCGACATTTCCTACCGGTGACGCCGGGAAACGTCCGCTCACGTCACCGGTAGGGCGTGCGTTGCGGGCGGACGGTGATCTCCACCGGACAGGCGGCGGGCGGCGCGGTGAGGACGAACAGCACCGCCTGAGCCACATCCTCGGGCTGGATCATCCTGGACCGGTCAAGATGCCGGACCGGCGGGATCATTCCGGTGTCGACGAAGCCGGGAATGATGGCCGCCACCTTGATCCGGTGCTCCCGCACCTCCTCGAACAGTGACTGGCTGAATGCGATGAGCCCGGCCTTGGAAGCCGCGTAGGCCGCCGACCCGCCCTGCCCCGCCCGCCCCGATATCGACGCGATATTCACCACGGCGCCGGACTGCCTGGCCACGAGCGTGGGCAGGACGAGCTGGCTCAGGATCATGGGCGCCAGCAGGTTGACCCGGAGTGTCCGCTCCCAATCCGGCACCCTGGCCTTGGCGATGTCGGCCTTTATGCCCCAGCCGGCGTTGTTGACGAGGAAATCGACGGTGCCGAACCGGTCGAGGGTCTGCTCTACCAGCGCCTCCAGGTCCGCTTGCGCGGACAGGTCGGCGCGAACCCGGCAGGCGTGCCCGCCCCGCGCCGCGATCTCGGCCTGCACCGCCTCGAGTTGATCCGCGCTTCTCGCCGCGAGCATGACGCGACACCCCTGTTCGGCGGCCAGCAACGCGATGGCGCGGCCGATGCCCCTGCCCGCGCCGGTGACGATACAGACCTTGTCCTGGAGAGGGTTCACTGAACGGTGGAATGCGGCTCGGGCTGGGCCATCATCACCGGCGAGCCGTGGTGGTGGATCATGAACCAGCCATCGGCGCGCTGCTCATAGATGTTGGTCGCAAGCACCACGGCGGCATTGGCCTCTCCTTGGAGTCTGGAGGCCAGGTTCTCGTAGAGCGTGACCCAGGCCAGAGAGCCCTGGATCCGCGTCTCCACGTTGGTGAGCGTAAAGCGCATCTGCTCCGTGTTCTCGAAGATCCGCCGCCAACTTTCCATGACGGCGTCCCAACCCGACAGCAGGGCCCATCCGGGGTGAACGCACTTGATGTAGTCCTCGCGCACCCAGATGCTTTCCATGCGCGCTATATCGAGACTCTCGAACGCTTCGTAGAAGCGCCGGTTGACTTCGTTCACCGGATCTTCTGCCGTCATCCCCTATCCTCCAACGACTGTGTTCGCCCCTCGATACCCGCTGCAAATTCCATACAGTATGCGGCCGGCAGATGCCAGCATCTCACCTGGTTCACGTTGCACAGAATCCGTGCGATACTTGAACAATCGCCGCGACGAATCCCGACGAATCCGTTTCGTGATCCCGCAATCCAGCACAGGAAACTCATGATGACCCAACCCCACGCCCGTGACGTGCGACCCGGCGTCTGTCCCCTCGATTGCCCGGACACCTGCAGCCTTTCGGTGGCAACCGATGGGGTCCACATCCTCGACGTGCGTGGGTCGGACGCCAATCCGTACACGGCCGGCGTGATCTGCAACAAGGTCGCGCGCTCGTATCCCGAATTCGTCCACGGCTCCGGGCGGCTCACGAGCCCGCTGAAGCGAGTGGGCCCACGTGGTCAGGACGCCTTCGAGCCGATTTCCTGGGACGAGGCCCTGGACTTGATCCACGCCGGCATCTCGGAGGCGGTCGCACAGCATGGCCCGCAGTCGGTGCTGCCGCTGAACTACGCCGGTCCGCACGGAGAACTCGCGGGCGGTTCCATGGACCGCCGGTTCTTCCACAAGCTGGGCGCGTCGCTGCTGGCGCGCGGACAGCTGTGCGGGATTGTGCGCAGTTCTGCCTACGCAAGCCTCTACGGCGCCGCCCCGGGGATGCCGCCGGAGCAGGTCCGCCACAGCGATCTGGTCGTGGTGTGGGGCAACAACGTCACGGTGTCCAACCTGCATCTCGCGAGGGAGATCCAGGCAGCGCGCCGGGGAGGCGGCGCCCGCTTGATCGTCGTTGACCCGAAGCGGACGCGAATCGCCGAACAAGCCGACCTCTTCATTCAGGTCCGTCCCGGCAGCGACGCGGTGCTCGCCCTCGCGATGGCGGCGGAACTCGAGCGGCGCGGGGCTCACAACCGCGCCTTCGTCGAACGGTGGGTGGAGGGCTACGACGCGTACATGACGCACGCTCGCGGGTATATGCCGGAAATGGCGGCTGAAATCTCCGGCGTGGACCGCGCCACCTTCGATACGTTCGCGGACTGGTACTGCGATGCGATGACGGTCGGAGTGTCCGTCGGCAACGGCATCGAGCGCGGTCGCAGCGGCGGTTCAGGTCTACG
>JAPOQB010000794.1 GCA_026710965.1 Deltaproteobacteria bacterium
CAGAGCTCCAGGTCGGCCAGCAGCCCCACGTGCTCGCCGATCTCGCGGAACGCCAGGGTGCCCTGGCCTTGCCCGGCGAGGGTCCAGTAGAGCAGGAAGATGCCCAGGACGAAGCCGAAGTCGCCGATACGGTTGACGATGAAGGCCTTGTTGCCGGCCCGGGTGTTGGTGTGGTCGGTGTACCAGAACCCGATGAGCGCCCAGGAACAGAGCCCCACGCCCTCCCAACCCACGAACATCACAAGCAGGTTGTCGCCGGTCACCAGGAGCAGCATGGAGAAGGTGAACAGGTTCAGGTAGGCGAAGTAGCGCCACATCGACCGGTCGTCGTGCATGTAGCCGATGGAGTAGAAGTGGATCAGTCCGCCGATACCGCTCACCACCAGGATCATGATGGCGGACAGGGGATCCACCCAGAACGCGACGTCCACGTTGAAGGAGCCCATGGGGATCCAACTGTAGAAGTGGTCGATGAGGAACCGCTCCTTGGCCGGGAGCGCGAGCAGCCGGCTGAAGGCCCACAGCGAGAACAGGAAGGACAGGGTCACCGGGGTGCAGGCGATGACCGCCACCACCCGCTTGCCCAGGCGCTCCTGCAACCGCGCGCCCAGCAGGCCGTTCACCGCCGCGCCCAGCAGCGGGAACAACACGATCCAACGTAGAAAATCGGTTTGAACGGGGTGATCCATGGCGAAGCTACTCGTCGCTAGTCCTTGAGTGTCTCGGTGGCCTCGACGTCAATGGTGCTGAAGAGCTGGTAGATGGCGAGGACGATGGCCAGGCCGATGGCGGCTTCGGACGCCGCCAGCATGATGATGAAGACCGTGTAGATCTGCCCATCCACCTGTCCGGTGCTGAAGTGCGAGAAAGCGACGTAGTTCAGCCCGGCGGAATTGAGGATGAGCTCGACACCCAGCAGGATGCTGATGGCGTTGCGCCGGGTGAGGACGATGTAGATGCCCAGCGCGAACAGGATGCCCGCCACTACCAGGTAGTGCTCCAGTCCGACGTTCGTCAACGATGCAACGTATGCAGCCATCTCGAAAGACTCTCGCTATTCCTTGATTTCCTTGCGCGACAGCGTGATGGCGCCGATGAGGGCCACCAGCAGCACCACCGCGGCGATCTGGAACGGCAACAGGTAGTCGCTCAGGAAGAGGTTGCCGATGACCGCCGTGGTGGGCTCGTACGCCACTTCCTTGACCTTCACCCAGTTGGTCTCGCCGATGGCGTACACCAGGATGCCGAGAAACACCGCCACCGCCACCAGCGCGGGGATGCGGCCCACCGTGCGGTTGGTGATCTGAATGTCGCTGATCCGGTGGGTCAGCATGACCGCGAACAGGATCAGCACGAGAATGCCGCCGACGTAGATCAACACCTGTACCGCCGCCACGAAGTCCGCGCCCAGAAACACGTAGAGCCCGGCCACCCCGCCGAAGGTGCCCAGCAGCGAGAAGGCCGAATGGACGATGTTCCGGGAGAAGGCCACGATGCAGGCGGACCCGATCACGACGAGGGAAACCAGATAGAAGATTAGGACGTCTATGGAAATCTCCATGATCTAAATCACCCTTTAGTGGAATGCTGGGAGGGTCACGCCGTAGCGGTGGGGCCAGGAGCCTGTCCGACGAAATCCCGTGAATCCTGACACGGCCGGCGGGCCGTCATTTCTCCGGTTCGGCCACCTCGTCCATGTACCTCTGTCCGATATCCACCTTCTGAACCATTCGGGGTTCCGTTTCCCCACCCTTTTTCGGCTTGTAGAGAGGCACTTTCTCGGTAATGAAATGCCGCACCAGACCGGCGGGATTGTTGCAGGCGCCCTCGAACTCTGTTGTGTGGCGGATGGATCCCGTGGGGCAGGCCTCCATGCACAGCCCACAATACATGCACTTGCATATGTCGATGTCAAACTGGGTGAAGTCGCGCTGCTTCGTCTCCGCGTTCATCTCGATGCCGATGGCGATGCAGTTGATCGGGCACACCCTCTCGCACGCCAGGCAGCCCGTGCAGATGTCCATGTCGACCTCGAGGATGCCGCGGTAGCGCAGCGGCAGGGTGTCCTGCACCTGCTGGGCGATGCGGTCGGGATACTGGACGGTCGACGGCTTGCGGACGAAGTGGGAGAACGTGATGGACATGCCCTCGAAGATACTGTTGACCGTATCCTTGATGTTCTGGAGGTAGTCGATGACTCCGTTCATGGTCGTTTCCCCGATCCGCCGTTGGCACCCCTATACATACGGCTTGAAGTAGAGGGTGGGGCGCGAGTGTATGATCTGAAAAACCACCCGCCAGATGAAATAGACGATGACCAGACCCGCGAACGCCAGGGTCGCGAAGGTCAGCACGGGGTTTCCCTGGGGCCAGATCACCAGCAGGGTGATGGTGCCGAACAGGCACAGGAACGCGATGGGCACCATGTACTTCCAGCACATGGCCATGAGCTGGTCCACACGCACCCGCGGCAACGTGCCGCGCACCCACATCGCCACCAGGGCCCACAGGTAAGCCTTGGCGAAGAAGACCGCGAACTCCACCACGCCCTTGGCCAGAGGGTGCTCCGCCATGGTGACCCCGAAGAGGGTCGCCGGAATCTGCCAGCCGCCGAGGAACAGGGTGGCGACGATGGCGCCGATGACGTACAGGTTGCCCCACTCCGCGAAGAAGAAGAACAGGAAGCGCATGCCGCTGTACTCGGTCACGTAGCCCGCCACCAGCTCCGACTCGGCTTCGGGAATGTCGAAGGGCGTGCGGTTGCCCTCGGCCAGCGCGGCAACGAAGAACATGAAGAAGGCCACCAGCGTGAAGGGGTTGTAGAAAATGAACCATTCCCAGGGCGCCCATCCCTGGGCCTGGATGATCCCCTGCATGCTGAGTGTGCCCGACAGGAAGATCACCGTCAGCACCGCGAGCCCCGCGGGGATCTCGTAGCTGACGATCTGCGCGGCCGAGCGCATGCCCCCCAAAAGCGACCACTTGTTGTTGGAGGACCAGCCCGCCATCAGGATCCCCACCACCACCAGGGAGGTGATGGCCAATAGATAGAGGATGCCGATGTTGAGGTCCGCGGGGATCAGCCAACTGCCGTAGGGAATCACCACGAAGGCGCCGAGGAACCCCGAGAAGACGATGTACGGAGCCAGCAGGAAGAGCTTCCGGTCGGCCGCAGCCGGGATGATGTCCTCTTTCTGGATGTTCTTGACGCCGTCGGCGAGCCACTGGAGTAAGCCCTGCGGCCCCACCCGGTTGGGTCCGACCCGGGACTGCATGCGCGCCCAGACCCGCCGCTCCAGCCAGCTCGTCACGCCGGCGAGGGGCGCCACGAAGGCCGACAGCACGACGAGGGCCACCAGCACCGCCGCCAGGGCATAGCCCAGGGCCGCCGGAATGGCCCCCGGCAGCAGCCCTTGGATAAAGTCGTGAACCGTGAATTCCATGGCAAAAAAACCTAGCGGTCGATCTCGGGAGCGTCCACGTCGAGGCTCGCGATCAGCGCGATCAGATCCGCGACCATGATTCCCGGACTGATCTTGTCGACGATGCTCATGGCGGTGAAGGAGCCGGTGCGGATCCTGACCCGGTAGGGGTACTCACTGCCGTCGCTGACCACGTAGTAGCCCATGTCGCCGCGCGGCGCCTCGATGCGCACGTAGGTTTCGCCCGCGGGCGGCTTGAACTTCCGCGCCACCTTGGCGACGACCGGGCCGTCGGGCATCTTGTCGAGACACTGCCGGAGAATCTTGCAACTCTCCATCAACTCCTGGATCCGGACCTGGTAGCGGTCGTAGGAGTCGCCCAAGGTCCCGCGTATGCCCCGCCCCACCGGCACCTCGAAGTCGAGCTCGGGATAGACCGAATAGGGGATGTCCCGGCGAATGTCCCACTGGATCCCGGACGCCCGCAGGTTGGGGCCGACCAGGTTGTACTGGAGCGCGTCCTCCTGGGAGATCACCGCGACGTTGGCCAGCCGTTCGATGAAGATCTTGTTGTACGACAAGAGCCGGTTGTATTCGTCGACGATGGGCTCGAAGTGGTCGAGGAACGCGGTGATGCGGGCACAGGTCTCCGGCTTGATGTCGTAGCCGACGCCGCCGATCCGAAGGTAGTTGTAGGTGAGGCGGGCGCCGCAGATCTCCTCCATGAGATCGTTGATGGTCTCCCGCTCCCGGAGCGCGTGCAGGAAGGGCGTGATGGCGCCGATGTCCTGTCCGAAGGTGCCCACCGCGATCAGGTGGCTGGCGACGCGGTTGAGCTCGCAGGCGATGACGCGGCAGTACTCGCCGCGGGGCGGCACCTCGACGTTGCCAAGCCGCTCCGCCGCCATGCAGAAACCCTGATTGGCGAACATGGCGGCGAGATAGTCGGCCCGGTCGGTGTACGGCACGTAACCGTGCCAGGTGCACTTCTCGCCGATCTTCTCGATGGAGCGGTGCAGGTAGCCGACATCCGGGATGGCCTCGTTGATGACCTCGCCGTCGGTCTTGACCACGAACCGGAGCACGCCGTGGGTGCTCGGATGCTGCGGCCCCACGTTCAGCGTCATGTCCTCGGTGTGCAAACCGGTCCTGGCGGTAGCCTCGCTCATGATATCGTTCCTTCGCCAATCAGCCTCGGGCTGGAATGCCCCTAGACTAGCGCATGTTCTCCGGAACCAACGGCTCGCGCTCGGTGCTGATGCCGTCGTACTCTTCCTGCTCCACGAAGTCCTTGCGCAGCGGATAGCCCACCCAGTCCTCCGGCAACAGGATCCGGCGGAGGTCCGAATGCCCTTCGAAGAGGACTCCGAAGAGATCGAACACTTCCCGCTCGAACCAGTTGGCGACCTTCCAGATGTCTTCCACCGTGGCGATGCGGGGCGCCCCGCGGTCCAGGTCGACCTTGACCACGATTTGCGTCCGGGACCCGTAGGAGTACAGATGGTAGACGACCTGTATGACATCCTCCTTGGGGAGGTCCAACGCCGTCAGGTCGGAGAGCACATCGAACTTCAGCGCGGCGTCATCGCGGAGCGCCAGGAGCAACTGCTTCAGGCTGGCCGCGTCGACCTTGAAGAAAGGGTCCATGCACTCTTCGTCAAGGTCCCCCACGCCGTCGGGACACAGTTCCCTGGCGCGCTCGTATATCTCTTTTGCCGTCATGTCGTCGATACCTGCCTGGTGGCCTGTCCGTTCGAGCCGTCCGGTTTCAGTCTAGTTCTTCACCCACTCCAGGTCGCCCTTGCACCAGTCGTAGATGAGGCCCAGGAACACGATAATGGTGAAGACGGCGATGGCGCCGAACGCAAAAAGTCCCGCGTCGTTCTGAAGCCAGTCACGGAACACGACGGCCACCGGGAAAATGAAGGCGATCTCCACCTCGAAGATGATGAAGATCAGGGCAATGAAGTAGAACCGGACGTTGAAGTTGACCCAGGCGCTTCCGGACGCGGGCTCGCCGCACTCGTAGGTCGAGAGCTTCCTGAGCTGAGGATTGTTGGGCCGCAGCAGACGGCCGATCAACAGGTTCACCCAGACGAAGGCCGCGCCCAACAACGTGAATACCAGTACGCTGGCAAAGTCGAAAAGCATTTTTCCTCGGGTAAGATAAAGAAATCAATAACCTTTTTCAGAGGGTCTTTATATACACAAAAGCCTGTCCCGGTCAACAAACCGGCCCGCCTGTCTCCCGGGCAGGGTTACACTGCCCAACCATTCCTGTTACTTTGCAAAAAGAGTCGCGCCCGGGGGACCGGCGCGGCCCCCGGGCTTCCGTCCCCGGACCACCCGACGAAATGGAGATATGAACCGCCATGGCCAAAGTAAGCATCACCGTCGCCTGCTGGGACTATGACCGGACACGCCCCTTGCAGGAGGGCCGCGTCCCCGTGGAAGGGGTCGACCTGACCTACCTGCCGTTCCGCGTGGAGGAAACCTTCTGGCGCATGCTGCGCTACCAGGACTTCGACGCCGCCGAGATGTCCATGGGGTCGTACCTGATGTCCAAGGACAAGGGCACCCCGCGGTTCGTGGCGATTCCCGTGTTCCCCTCCCGCGCCTTCCGGCACTCCGGAATCTACATCCATACCGGCTCCGGCATCAAGGAAGCGGGCGACCTCACCGGCAAGCGGGTGGGCGTCCCCGAGTACCAGATGACCGCGGCCATCTGGCAACGCGGCATCCTGCAGCACGAGTACGGCGTGGATCTCGAGAAGGTCAACTGGTTCACGGGTGGGGAAGAGACCCCCGGCCGGGAGGAAAAGCTCCGTCCGGACCTGCCCGACACCCTCTCCGTCACCCCCATCGGCCCGGAACAGACGCTCTCCTCCATGCTGGAGAACGGCGACCTCGACGCCATGATCTCGGCGCACATGCCGTCGCCGTTCGTGCGCCGCTCGCCCAAGGTGGCGCGACTGTTCCCGGACTTCCGCTCGGTGGAGGAGGACTACTTCCGCAAGACCGGCATCTTCCCCATCATGCACACCGTGGTGTTTCGGGAGGACGTCTACGAACGCTATCCCTGGGTGGCCCAGAACCTCTACAAGGCCTTCTGCGAATCCAAGCGGCTGTGCGCCGAGTCCGTGTACGAGTACTCCGCGCTCAAGTACATGCTGGCCTGGTCCATCGAGCAGATGGAAAAGGAGAAGGAGCTCATGGGCCCCGACCCCTGGCCCTACGGGCTGGAAGCCAATCGCAACGTCCTGGAGACGCTGGTGGGCTACGCCCACGAGCAGGGCCTGATCAAGCAGCGGCTCGAGGTGGAAAGCCTGTTCGCGCCCAGCACGCTGAACGAGTTCAAGGTCTAGCCGAGGAGCCTCCCGCCGGAGGAAAGGCTCCCGCGAGAACGCCATGTCCGATCCCGACAAACCGGACGTCGAAGCCCCAGCCCCGGAAACGACGGATCCCGCCGGCGAACCCGGCACCGCCGTTCAGGAGGTGAAGTGGTGGATCGACACCGGCATCAAGCAGCGCTCCGATACCGACGAACGAGAGCCCATCGGCGTGATCGAGCGCTGGGCCTTCGAGCTGCTGAAGGACTACCGGCAGGAACGGGCGCTGCAGAACATCGTGGACATCAACGGCCAGGTCCTGCGCGTGCTCGGCAACAACGAGGACAGGTGGGTCTACGTCTCCCTCGGCGTCGGCGAGTTCCCCCAGAAACGCCTCAACTACATCAAGGACTCGCTGAGAATGCCGCGCTACGCGCGCGCCCTGGTCATCGACGCCGGCTACTCGGTCCGCGTCCTCATGACCGGCAACCCCCCGGGCGAAAAGGTGCTGGACATCAACTTCACCGAAGCGCCGTCCATGGACTACTGGAACAACGGCGAACTGGTGGAGGAGCAGATGTTCCGCTCCATCGAAGACGCCCTCAAACGGCTGCGGAACTCCATTCACAGGTACTTGCGGAAGAGCCCGGCGGAAACGCTGGCATAGCCAGCCTTCGCGGCAATTGAAGGAGACGAGCGGGGCCGCAACCTTCAGGCGCGTTCCACGTTACTGTCCCGGCAAGTGCAGCGGGCCAGCGCTGAAAATCTGTGGGCAAGCGTTCCAATACGTCCGTATCTGACGCATAACCTTGGTAAATCTCCTTGGAGCAGTCGCGAACAAGGAGATGTTATGCTAGCCGCCTACGAACGCCGTCTTGTCCTGTTCTACCTATCGAACACCGCCTCGCGCCTCCATTGCCGCTCGGAGGGGGCAAGGAAACTTGTGCAATGGCTCGGAGAGAATGAAGAGGAGTTGGAACTCCAGCACCCGCTCACCCGGAGGGGGAAGAGCGCGGAAGAACAGGCAGGACAACGGGGGCATGCACGCAAAATGCGCGGGAGAGGACGAGCATGAAGCGCGGGACCACGATTCCCCTAGCCCACCGCAAGGTAGGGAGCGGGAGTTTCACAGTCGAGGAGTCCGACCACGCGGCCCGCGTGGCTCGGATCATTACGCTGGCAGAGAGAACCTTCGGGGACCAGGACAAGGCGCGACGGTGGCTTCACAAGAACCTCGTTTCGTTGGACGACCGCCGCCCGATCGACCTGACCCGAACGGTGGCGGGCATCCGTCTCGTTGAAGATGTCCTCGCGAAAATCGCCTGGGGCGCAGAGGCCTGATCCGGTCAAGCAGCCACGCGACTGAGAATCTTGCGCTCGAGATCGACCGCCGATTCGAGCGAGGAAACCATTTCTCCGCCGACGTCCGATAGCCGTGCCAGGTCCAGCCGCGGAATCTCGGCCTGATCTTCGAAGACCAGTATGGAATCGAACTTGAGACTATTCCGGTGGAAGTATGACAACATGATGGTCGTTAGTCGGGCCTTGTCTCTGTTCGGAATACCGTAGAGGAACAACGGCCGATCATGACGTCCCTCTATTCTGTAGTCCACAGGGTAAGCCTCGGGATTCGGTAACCCCTCCGGCAGATAGTCAGCCTTTATCTTGTCCTCGTCGATCCGGCTCTTCAGAAAGTCGGCAAGGTCGTCGTAGAAGGTCGACCTGACACGCGATCGGGACAAAAACGTCAAATCGTGGATTCTCGTTAACGCTTGTCCAAAGCGGAAGATAGCCTCAGGCAGCCGTTCGATAGGAGCATCTACATGGAACGCACCGCCATCCCGCTCGATTCCAGCCTCCCCAACGATGCGCTCCAACAGTTCTCCCCGCGCGCCTTCCAGAAACGCGTCAATGTCGTGGTCGTAGCTGAGGTGCGTGAGGGTATGGCCGCTATCCGACAGGCGAATACCTCCGGTCCCGGCTTCCGAGACATGCATCGGGAACCGGTCTCCGTCGGGAAACTCAAATCGCGTACGCAACATCAATGCGCCGTCGGGCCGTTCCGTTAGCTGAACATCCTCGCACAACCGTTCGCACAAGAGCCGCTGCAGCGCATCCGCATCGATAGGCATCAGAGTAACCTCGGCTGATCGTGGACAGCGTTGATTCCAACGACATTGAAATCGTCAATCAGGCAGGCTAGTGCGCCCTCCAGTGTTCGGTAGCGATCCGTTGCCTCCGCTTCGCGTTCTGGCTTCATTCCGGCTGCGATTGCTCTTCCTGTCGCCCGGTGGATATGAGTTCGATAGTGTATGTCACCGTGTTCGTGCCCCGGGCCGTTGTAGCGGCCCAATGTGAGTCTGGAGCCGTCCAGGGCAACGTAAACGATCCCACAGGAAAAGTCCGACTGATCCAACAGACCCTCGCGTTGATAGATCTCGAATCGAGACTCTCCTCCACCCTCGCCGATGGCCTTGAACGATCGTTGCCTGTGAACCGGTGCTACCGTCGGCTTTTCCGACCATCGTGAGTTTGCATTGGATACCTGTTTGCGCACGGAGCGAAGTTGGTCCAACTCTTCGTCCGCGTATAGCCGTTGCACCACGTCTTCAACCAGCCTGGACGAATGTCGATGTCACAGTCGGCTCTTCGATGCAGTCATAGTGAGATCGCTCATGCTGAGCGACGCGCAAACCAAACTGACTGGTGGCGACTACGGGCCGTTTGTTTGTCCGGGTCACCGCCTCACCCCCCCGCGGCGCCGCGCCGGATGGTGCCGGGGGGCATGGGGAAGGGGACGGAGCTAGTGACCTCCAGGCCGTAGCCGGACAGGCCCACGAGGTTTCTGGGGTTGTTGGTGACGAGCTTGAGCTTGCGGATCCCCAGGTCCCGCAGGATCTGGGCGCCGATGCCGAAGTCGCGGAAGTTCCTGGCCTCCCGGGCTTCG
>JAPOQB010000239.1 GCA_026710965.1 Deltaproteobacteria bacterium
AGCAGCTCCAGGGCCTCCTCGGCCTCTTCTTCCGGCACCTGGATGACCGCGGCGACGCCGGCCGAGCCGAAACCACCCCACAACGGCCCCACCGGCAGCAGGGTCAGCGCCGATTCGCCCTGGACCACGTAGGTGATTCCGGCGCTTTCCAGAACGGATTTCACTACGGCCAGGGTGGAGACGTCCACCGTTCGAAACACGTCGACGTAGTTCACATAGCCTCCGTCGGAGCAGGTATGAGTTCCGCCGCTGCCGTCTTCATCGAAGCGGCCCCTCATCCGATCCGCACGAGTCCGGGTTCACCTCCGGCCCGGCGATTTCCAGCACCAGCTTCGTCACCGCGACGCGCCCGCCCATGCACACGTCCACGTCCCGGCCGGGCTGCCGCGGACGCTTGTGATAGTCCCCCTGGTAGACGAACGCCCCCTCTTCGTTCCGGTAGGCCACGCCCAGGGGCCGGGTATCCAGCGCGCAGACCGCCACGCCCACGTCGGCGTCGGTGGCGGGGTGCGGCAGGTTCACGTTCCAGTACTCGCCCTGAGCCAACTCGCCGGCCAACAGCCGCTCCAGCAGAGGCGCCGCCCTGCGGTAGACGATCTCCCAGTCCAGCGGCCGCGCCTTGACGATGTACTGGGAGATGGCCAGGGCGCGGCAACCCAGTAGCGCGGCCTCCCGGGCCGCGGCCACCGTGCCCGAGATGTAGACGTCGGCGCCGAGATTCGCCCCCCGGTTCACCCCCGCCAGCACCCACGATGCATCCGGGACGATCTCCGTGAGCCCCACCCTCACGCAATCCGCGGGGGTCCCCCGGATGCCGTACCGTCCGGCGGCGACGCGTTCCACCGGGATCGGACGGTCCGTGGTCACCGCATGGCCGACGCCGGACTGCGCTTCCGCCGGCGCCACGACGACGACTTCGCCCCAGTCGCGCACCGCCCGTTCCAGCGTCTCCAGGCCCGGGGCATCGATGCCGTCATCGTTGGTCAGCAACAGTTTCACGCGTTACATCCGCTCCAGGGGCCGGATCCCGAGGATGGTCAGCCCGCTCCGAAGCACCTGCTTCACCGCGGTGAAGAGCAACAGCCGGGCCTGCGCCTTGCCCTCCTCCTCGCCCTTGACCCGCAGCACCGTGTAGCTCGCGTGCAGGCCCCGGGCCAGCTCCAGCAAGTAGTTGGCCAGGACCGAGGGCTCGTACTGCCGCCCGGCCTCCCGGAGAACGTCGGGGTAGCGGGCCACCAGACTCACCAGCCGGTGGGCCTCGGGCTCCACCAGCGGGCTGACGTCGGCATCGGGGTCCGGCTCAAGGCCGCAGTTGCGCAGGATGCCGGCGATGCGGGCGTGGGCGCTCATGAGGTAGGGGCCGGTGTCGCCCTCGAAGGAGATGGCCAGGTCCCAATCGAAGCGATAGTCCTTGATCCGTTGCTTCGACAGGTCGGCGAAGAAGATGGCGGCGATGCCCACGGCCTCGGCCACGGTCTCCTCGTCCTCCAGATCCAGCCGTTTCTCGATCTGACCGCGCATGTACGCCAGCGCCCGGTCCCGGGCCTCGTCCAGCAACTCCTCCAGGTAGATGACGTTGCCCTTGCGCGTGGACATGCCCTGGACCAGGCCGAAGTTCACGTGCACGCAGTCTGCCGACCAGGCGTGACCGAGCAGTTTCAACACCGTGAAGAGCTGCCGGAAATGCAGCGACTGGCCGCTGGCCACCACGTAGACGATGCGGTCGCAGCCGTAGGTGTCGTGGCGGTACCGGGCCGCGGCCACGTCCCGGGTGAGATAGAGTGTCGTGCCGTCGGCCTTCTCCAGCAGGGCCGGTGTGTCGATGCCTTCAGCCGAGAGGTCGATGACCAGGGCGCCGTCGGAGACGGTGGCCAGGCCCTTGGCCCGGGCCTCCTCGATAACGACGTCCATCTTGTCGTTGAAGAACGACTCGCCGGTGTAGGTGTCGAAGCGCACACCAAGCCGTTCGTAGATCTGCTTGAAGTAGTCGAGGCTGGTGTCGCGGATGCGGCGCCACAGCGCCAGCGCCACCTGGTCTCCGGCTTCCTGGCGGCGGAACCACTCCCGCGCCTCCTCCACCAGCTCCGGGTCGCTGTCCGCCACCTCGTGGAACTTGACGTAGAGGCGGTTGAGGCTCATCAGGTCGTCGGCGTCCTCGGACTTCCCGAACCGCATCAGGCCGGCGATCTGCCGGCCGAACTGGGTGCCCCAGTCGCCCACGTGGTTGATGCCGACAACCTCGTAGCCCAGGGCCTCGAAGATCCGCACCAGCGCCCCGCCGATGATGGTGGAACGCAGGTGGCCCACGTGAAAGGGCTTGGCGATGTTCGGGGAGGAGTAGTCGATGGCGATGGTCTGGCCGGCCCCGTCCTGGCAGGTGCCGTAGGCCTCGCCCGCCGATGCCGCCTCGCGCAGCACCGCGTCGGCGAAGCGGGTGCGGTCCACCGACAGGTTTACGTAACCGCCCAGGGCCTGGGCGCCGCACAGCAGGTCCAGTTCCCCTGCCGCCTTGTCCGCGATCTCCTTCGCGATGGCCGGCGGCGCCTTGCGCAGCTTCTTGGCCAGGGTGAAGCACGGGAAGGCGAAATCGCCCATGTCCGGCTTCGGCGGCACCGTCAGCATCCGCTCCACCGCCTCGCGTTCCATCTCGGCGTGCCTGGCGATGACCTCGGCCGCCTCGCCGCGGAAGTCCTCCACCCTCATGGTGCAGTCCATCCGGTGCTTCCCATCCACATCATTTCATCGAGTCTAACACAAAGCCGCGGACCTGAGCAGGGAACGCCGGGGGCGGCGGGAACGACGTTCCGGGGTGTCCGCTCTCCGCGAATCAGGGGACGGCCGCGCGTCAGAACGCCGGCGCCACGTGGCGGCTGAAGCGCTCCATGGAGGCGAGCACCTTGTCCTGCTTGAGGCCACCGAAGTGGAAGCAGAGTCCGATGTGCGTGGGACCCACCACCTCGATGATGGCCTTGAGGTGCTCAATGCAGGTCTCGGGGCCGCCGAAGACGCCGCGGTTGTCCTGCACCATCATGTTGTAGGCCAGGCGCTCGTAGATCTTGTCCACCATGGGGGCGCGGGCGGGGTCCAGGCGGACCTCGTCGAGGGCGAACTCGCGCCAGCGGTGCCAGGCGTCCTCGACCTCGGCCCGGGCCTGGCGGTCGTCCTCGCCGACGTAGACCGGATACATGACGAAGACGTCGTGGTCGTCCTCGGAGTGGCCCGCTTCCCGCAGGCTTTCGAGATAGACCTCGATGCGCGGGCGCTGCTCGGCGTTGCTGCCGATCCACGGCAGCGTCATCAGGTGGTAGCCGTTGCGGCCGATCATGCGGAAGTTGTCCAGGTCGCGGTTGGCGGGGACGTAGACAGGCGGGTGCGGTTGCTGCACCGGCCGGGGCCGCACGGTCATGCCGTGGTAGCTGAAGTACTCCCCATCCCACTCCACGGTCTCCTCGGTCCAGGCCATGCGGATGACGTCCAGGGCCTCCACCAGCCGGGGCTGCGCGGTGCCCCAGTCGTGCCCGTACACCTCGTACTCGTGGGGGCTCATGCCCCGGCCGGCGCCGAACAGCAGACGCCCTTCGCAGAGGAGGTCGAGCATGGCGTAGTCCTCGGCGATCTGCAGCGGGTGATGCATGGGCACCAGCGACACGGCGGAGCCGAGCTTCAGCCGCCGGGTCCGCTGAGAGGCCGCCGACAGCAGCATCTGGGGGCTGGGCATCATGCCGCCGAAGAGACGGAAGTGGTGCTCGGTGACCCAGAGGCTGTCGAACCGCATGTCCTCGGCCGCGTCGATCTGCTCCAGCCAACGGGAGTAGAGCTCCCGTGAATCCCCGTCCAGCTCGGGAACGTACGTATTGAGAAGATAGTATCCGAACTTCATGGCTGTCCTTCGTTTTCCCCGCGCCGGTTCCGGCGCCTCGCGCGGGCGAGGTGGTGACGCGGGCGCGGGCGGATTCGAAACCGGCCCCTACACTTCGTCATCGGGCCTCTCGGGGCCCTCCCGCGCCAACCTTTCCCGCAGGGCGCCGAGGTCCGCCTCGATGGGCTGCAACTGCTCCGGCGACACCGCCACGCTGTCCACCTGCTTCAGGCCGTGGCCGGTGACATTGCAGACCACCATGTCATCGGCCCTGATGGCCCCCTCGCGGCGCAGCCGGATGGCGGCGGCCAGAGAGGTGGCGGCGGAGGGCTCGGCGAAGATGCCGGCCATGCGGCTCAGGAGGCTCTGGGCCTCGAGGATCTCCCCGTCCGGAAGTGCCACGCCGGCGCCGTTGCTGGCCCGCACCGCGCGTAGCGCCCGCTGTCCCAACGCCCTGGGGTTGCCGACCAGGATGCTCTCCGCCACCGTCGTTCCCGCTTCCACCGGCTCCACGGTGGCGTTATTGCTCGCCAGCGCCGCGACGATAGGGGCCGCGGCTTCGCTCTGTGCCGCCACCAGCCTGGGGAATCGATGCGCCCAGCCGAGGCCGTGCAACTCCTGGTAGCCCTTCCACATGGCCACGAGGCCCGCTCCTCCGGCGGTGGGGTGGATGATCCAATTGGGCACGTGCTCTTCCAGTTGATCGAACAGCTCGAAGGCGTAGGACTTCTTGCCCTCGTTGCGGTACGGGTTGGTGGACAGGCAGTCGTACCAGCCGAACTCCTTGACGGCGGCGCGGTAGAACGCCCCCATGTCGTCGAGGCTCGGCGCCGCAACCACGACCACGGTGGCGCCGCAGGCATGCGCCTGGGTCACCTTGGCCCGATCGGTGCCGGCCGGCACCATGACGATGCTGCGCAGGCCCGCGGCCGCGGCATAGGCGGCCACGGACGCGGCGGCGTTGCCGGTGGACGGCACCGCCACGGTGTCGAAGCCCAGCTCCACCGCGCGGGAGATGCCCACGGTGTTGCTGCGGTCCTTGAGGGAACCCGTCGGCAGCAGCGTGTCGTTCTTGACGTAGAGCCGGTCCAGCCCCAGGTGCTCGCCCAGCCGCCGGCAACGGGTGAGCGGGGTGTAGCCCTCGCCCAGGGACACTACCGAGCCGCGGTTCTTCACCGGGAAGAAATCGAACCAGCGCCACAGGGTCCGGTCGGCGCTGCCGCGGATGACGCGCACATCGGAGCGGGTGAGGTGCCCCAGGTCCATGCGGACCTCCAGCACGCTGTCGCACGCGCCGCACGCGAAGGTGTCGTCGGTCACCGCCTCCCAGCCGCACTGCGGACAGCGCAACGCCGCGATCCTGCCCATAACTCCCTCAATCCCCGCCGGCCGCGACGCCTTCCCAAAGGACCTCCACGGGGTGGAGCGCCGGGCGTCCGGTGAGGTGCTCGATCTGCTGCCGGCAGGAGATCCCCGAGGCCACCACGCGCGTGTCCTCGGGCGCGGCCGTCACCGCCGGCACCAGGCGGCGGTTGGCGATGGTCACGGACACGTCGTAGTGTTCCTTCTCGAAGCCGAAGGAGCCGGCCATGCCGCAGCAGCCGGAATCCACTTCCTGCACCTCGTGGCCCGCCTCCCGCAGCACCGAGACGGTGGGCGCCATGCCCACCAGCGCCTTCTGGTGGCAGTGGCCGTGCAGCAGCACCCGCGGCTTGGCGCCACCGCCGTCCTTCAGCGAGCCTGCCACGCCCTCCTGCATCAGCAACTCCTCGATGAGCAGCGTCCGGCCCGCCACCAGGCGCGACGGCTCGTTGCGCAGCAGGTCGGGGGATTCGTCCCGCAGCGTCAGGATGCACGAAGGCTCCAGGCCCACCACCGGCACCCCCTGCTCCACGTGAGGCAGCAGCGTGGCCACGTTCCAGGCGGCGTTGTCCTTGGCCTCCTGCAGCATGCCCTTGGAGATCATCGGCCGGCCGCAGCAGCGTCGCGGCACGGTCTTCACGCGATAGCCGAAATGTTCCAGCAGGCGCGTGGCCGCCACCGCCACGTCGGGCGTGTTGTAGGTATTGAAGGTGTCGTGGAACAGGATCACCGAGCCGCGGGCGCCGGTGCCGCCGGCGTCGTGCTTCTTCCACCACCCCTCGAAATTGTTGCGCGCGAAGCTCGGCAGCGGGCGCCGGCTGTCGATGCCCAGGAAGCGGTCGAGGAACCAGCGGTTGACGAAGTTGCCGTTGACCCGGTTGGCCAGGGGCGCCATCAGCGAGCCCCAGCGGCTCAGGGCGCCGATGCGTCCGAACAGGCGGCTCCGGAGCGAAACCCCGTGGACCTTCTGGTAGTGGTGCAGGAACTCGTACTTGAGCTTGGCCATGTCCACGTTGGAGGGGCATTCGGCCTTGCAGCCCTTGCACTCGAGGCAGAGGTCCAGCACCTCGTGGAGCCGTTCGCCGGCGAACTCGGAGCGCGGCACCTTGCCGGACAGCACCGCGCGGAAGGCGGTGGCGCGGCCGCGGGTGGAGTGCTGCTCTTCCAGGGTGGCCATGTAGGACGGGCACATGGTGCCGCCCAGGGTCTTGCGGCAGGCGCCGGTGCCGTTGCACATCTCCACCGCCGCGACGAAGCCCCCCTGGTCGCTGAAGTCCAGCATGGTGTCGGGCTGCCACGTCTTGTAGGAGGTGCCGTAGCGAAGCGAATCGGTCATCGCCGGCGCGTCCACGATCTTGCCCGGGTTCAGCAGGTTGTCCGGGTCGAACAGGCGCTTGACCTTGCGGAACTCCTGGTACAGCTCGGGGCCGAAGAGCTTCTCGTTCAGGTGGCTCCGGGCCAGGCCGTCGCCGTGCTCGCCGGACATGGCGCCGCCGAACTCCATCACCAGGTCGGAGATCTCGCGGGAGATCTCCGTCATCATCTCCACCTCCCCCGCCTCCTTCAGGTTGATGAACGGGCGGATGTGCATGCAGCCCACCGAGCAGTGGCCGTAGTAGCCGGCCCGGACGCCGTGGCTGCCGAGGATGCCGCGGAAGCGCTTGATGAACTCGGGCAGCTTCACCGGGTCCACCGCGGTGTCCTCGACGAAAGCGATGGGCTTCTTCTCTCCCTTGACCCCCAGCAGGAGCCCCAGGCCCGCCTTGCGCACCCCCCAGATCTGCTGCACCTCCCGCGGCTCGTAGGCCAGCGACGCGGCATAGCCCATGTGCTGCCGCCGCCGCAGCACTTCCAGCTTGTCGACCTTGTCGCGCACCTCCTCGGCGGTGTCGCCGTCGTACTCCACCATGAGGATGGCGTCGGGATCGCCCTGGACGAAGCCCAGCCGCTTGGACTGCTCGATGTTGTTGCGGGCCAGTTCCAGGATCGGCCTGTCGGTGAGCTCCATGGCGTAGGGGCTGGTGGCGAGGATCTCTTCGGACACCCCCAGCGCGTCCTGGAGATCGCTGAAGTGGATCACGTTCAGCGCGGTGTGTTTGGGTTTCGGCACCAGCCGCATCTTCGCTTCCACCACGCACGCCAGGGTCCCCTCGGAACCCACCACCAGGCGCGAGAGATTGAACGGCTGGTCCTTGGCGAACTCGTCGAGGTTGTAACCCGAGACCCGCCGCATGAGCTTGGGGTAACGCTCGGCGATGAGCCCCTTGGCGGATTCCACCAGCGGCGGGAGCTGCTGGTAGATGCGGCTCTCCAGCCCCGTCCCCGCCTGCCTGGCCGCCAGCGAGTCGCGGGTGAGATCGCGCAGCACCGCTTCGCTTCCGTCCGCCAGCAGCACCGTCAGCTCGAGCACGTGATCCAGTGTCTTGCCGTACACGATGGAATGCGCGCCCGCGGAGTTGTTGCCGATCATGCCGCCGATGGTGGCCCGGTTCGAGGTGGAGGTATCCGGCCCGAACAGCATCCCTTGGGGCGCCACGTGAGTATTCAAGCCATCCTGAACGACGCCCGGCTGGACGCGGCACCACAGTTCCTCCGGGTTCACCTCCAGCACCTGGTTCATGTACTTGGAGAAGTCC